>NZ_JANMUN010000027.1:0-5849 GCF_031391665.1 Ferruginibacter sp. | reverse complement strand
GGCGTCAAGCGTCTGGCCGAGGGGGATCTGGCCCTCCCGGTTCCCGAGCGGGGCAACGACGAGCTGGCCGAGCTGGCGCGCTCGTTCAACGGCATGACCGGGCGGATCCGCGAGATGCTGCGCTCCCGCGAGCAGCTCCTGCTCGACGTGAGCCACGAGCTGCGCTCGCCGATGACGCGGATGCGGCTGGCGCTCGAGTTCCTCGACCCGTCCAAGACCAGAGACCGGCTCGCGTCCGACCTGGCCGAGCTGGAGGCCATGACCTCGGACATCCTGGAGACGGCGCGGCTCGACAGCGCGCACCCTTTTTGTGCAACGTGTGTGCCTAATACACTGCGTAATGCGGCATGCATTAGATGTGTTACGCTGTGGTGAACCGTTATTTCTCTTCTTCTTGCTGCATCAACTTTTGCAATTACTTCACCACTTAAATCATCAGGAATAGTTTCTGCAAAATGTATGATGAGATCGTTTTCTTTTTTGGTATCAATTATGGTGAATGGTGAATGGTGAATGGTGAATGTGCCACTGTCTCCAACTTGCCCGCCACTTTCGGCATAGAAGGGTGTGGTATCTAAAACTATTTGATACAACTCTTTTCCTTTGCCGCTTACTTTACGGTACTTGATAATTTTACTTTTTGTTTCTAAACTATCGTAGCCAACAAATTTGGAGGAAGCAATATCATTTACTGTTATCCAGTCTTCGGTTTCCATTGCAGTTGCAGCACGGGAGCGGTTTTTTTGTTGCTGCATTTCTTTTTCGAATCCTAATTCATCCAAAGTAATATTTAAACTGAAATTATTTTGTTCGAGAACCAACTTTGTTAAATCTAAAGGAAAGCCAAAAGTGTCATACATTTCAAAAGCAAGTTTCCCATCATAAACTATGTTATTTAATAGTTCTAATTTTCCTCGGGTAGGGTCTTTTTGAATCTTAATAGTAATTTCTCGATTCTTTTCATTGAAGTAATCGTCCAGTCTTCTCAAACCATAACCTAATGTTCTCAAAAACGCATCTTCCTCTTCTTTAATAACCTTACTCACAAAATCCAACTGCTGATTCAACTCTGGAAAAACATTTTCAAATTGCTTTGCAATTACAGGTAATAATTGATGCAATAATGGTTGTTTATAATCTAAATAAGAATAATAATATCGCACTGCTCTTCTTAAAATTCTTCTTATCACATATCCAGCGCCGGTGTTACTTGGTAATTGTCCATCAGCAATAGTAAAACTTATGGCACGGATATGATCGGCAAGCACCCTGAATGCTATGCTTTCTTTTGAATCGTCTGCAATATATTTTTTACCAACTATTTTTTCTGTTGCTGCAATAGTACCTGTAAAAATATCTGTATCGTAATTACTTTGCTTTTGCTGAATAACCCTTGTTAATCTTTCAAAACCCATTCCTGTATCTACATGTTTTGATGGTAATTGCTCCAGGCTGCCATCTTTTTTACGGTTGAATTGTATAAATACATTGTTCCAAATTTCAATCACCTGCGGATGATCGTTATTCACCAATGTACTTCCATCTACTGCTTTTCTTTCTTCATCGGTTCTGCAATCCACATGTATTTCTGTGCATGGGCCGCAGGGTCCTGTGTCACCCATCTCCCAAAAATTATCTTTTTTATTGCCTAATAAAATGCGGTCTTCTGCAATAACTTTTTTCCATTCGTTAAATGCTTCTTCATCTTTTGGTAAACCTTCTTTGGCATCGCCTTCAAAAATGCTTACGTATAAACGGTCTTTATCTAATTTATAAACCTCGGTCAACAGTTCCCAGCTCCAGGCAATGGCTTCTTTTTTAAAGTAATCGCCAAAACTCCAGTTGCCCAGCATTTCAAATAAAGTATGGTGGTAAGTGTCTACGCCCACTTCTTCCAAATCGTTATGTTTGCCGCTTACCCGTAAACATTTTTGTGTGTCGGCTACTCTTGGGTGGGGAGATATTTTATTGCCGAGGAAATAATCTTTAAACTGGTTCATGCCGGCATTGGTAAACAAAAGTGTAGGGTCGTTTTTAATAACAACAGGTGCTGATGGCACTATGGTATGGCCTTTAGATTTAAAAAAGTCGAGGAATTGCTGTCGTATCTCGGCACTTGTCATCATATTAAAACTATTTATTTGGGTTGATTTTTGTTGTGTATCGGGCTATATTTGTAGCGGGGGCAAAGGTAAAGAAAAAAAGTTCCAGCCCCTCCGCCCCTAAGGGGGAACTATGGAGAAAGCCCATCCTATTGAACTTCGTTCGTTCTCTTTCTGAGAACCCCAAAGGGGAAGCGAAATGGAGGAGACAGAAGCGAATAGTGCAAAACATGATTAAAGATGAATAAAGATATATAGTTGAAGAGTGCGACGCCAATGAAGCTATATAGAATTAATAAAGCTTGGTTCAAAAAACAACAAAACCCAAAAAAACAACGTTTGCTATTTAGACAACAAGCATGAAGAAAATAAAATATTTCTATAACACCAACACACTCCGGTACGAAAAACTGGTTACGCCTTTTAGGGTAAAGCTGTTGCGGATATTTGGTTTTCTTTCGGCACTGGCAGTTAGCAGTCTTATTATTATTAGCCTGTACAACAAATTTTTACCTAAGGCAACGGATAAAGAAACTAAACTGAAGTACGATAATTTAAAAGATAATTACGGTATATTAAGTACCAAAGTTAAAACCCTGCAGGAGCAAATGGCCGAATTAGAAAAACGGGATAACCAGGTGTACCGCTCTATTTTTGAGGCCAACCCTTTAAGTGACAGTGCCCGGACAAAACTGATTGAACAGAAAAAAGAGTTGGAAAAAATAAGTTTAAAAAATGAAGATGAACTGGGTACCGACATTGCAAAAACGTTAAATAATATTAATGCCCGTGTGGCATACCAGTTTGAAAGTTATGCCGCCATTGAAAAATTAATTAACAACCAGGGAAATAAATTGGCCAGCATACCTGCAATACAACCGGTAAGCAATAAAGAACTAAACAGAATTGCAAGTGGTTTTGGTATGCGGATACATCCTATTTACGGTATTGCAAAAATGCACAGCGGTTTAGATTTTACAGCACCGCAGGGCACACCCATTTATGCAACAGGCGATGGAATTATAAAAACTGCCGGGCCGGGTACGGGTACGGGTAACCACGTAATTATTAATCATGGTTATGGGTACGAAACGGTGTACATGCACATGGTACGCATAAAAGTTAGAGATGGGCAGCGTGTAAAACGTGGCGAAGTTATTGGATGGGTAGGCAGTACTGGCGCCAGTACAGGGCCACATTGCCATTACGAAGTGCATATTAATGGCCGGCCGGTTGACCCGGTGTACTTTTTCTTTAATGATTTAAATGCTGAACAGTACGACAGGGTGTTGAAAATTGCAGCAACAGGAAGTGCAAAAAGTTTTGATTAAAAAACGTGATTTCACAAAAAAAATATTGATAATACTTTTTTATTTTTATAAAAAAAATGGCTGACGAAAAACAAATAGCTTTTGATTTTGGCAGCGCTCCGGCTGATATAAAAGATGCGGCGCTTACAACTTCGGAAAATAAAAAGGCCGAAGTAATTGCTGTGGCTATTGATGAAATAAATATTGAAGTAAATGATGAGGTGCTTGATTTAACTGCAATAACCACTGTTACGGCTAAGCCAAAAAGAAAAAGCAATAGAAAACAAACCCGTGGCCGCATGAGTTTGAAAGATATGGATGCCGGTGTGGATTTAATTGAAGTGCCGGAAGATGAAGTGCTTTTTGAAAAAATGTATTATTCCATTGGCACCGTTGCCGGTATGTTTAAAGTAAACCAAAGCCTGATACGTTTTTGGGAGAATGAATTTGATGTTTTAAAACCTAAGAAAAACGGTAAAGGCGACCGTTTGTTCAGACCTGAAGATGTAAAAAATTTAAAACTCATTTACCATTTATTAAGAGAAAGAAAATATACTATTGAAGGCGCTAAAGATTTTATTAAGAATAACAAAAAGGCAGATGAAAAATTTGCTATGATAGAATCGCTGAAAAAACTGAAAGGTTTTTTGAATGAATTGAAAGCGAATTTGTAGATGGGATTGTTGAAGCCGACGTGCTTTTTTAAACCCGCCTTCGACAAGCTCTGGCTGACAACTTTTAGTTTCCTAAATTCTATAACCCGTTATTAACAAAATTAGTTTTTGCGAAAGGGTTTTTAAACTGAACTTTAACCTCTTGAACTTTTTCCACCATTAATTTATTTTGAATGAAATTTTTAGCTACACTTTTAGTTTGCAGTTTATTTATTGCTAATGCATACAGCCAGGCCCAATACGAAATTTTAAAAGATGAAAAACATCCCGAAGAACATATTTTACGGGGCATCATTAATAAATATGTTGTACAAAACGATACCAGTTACAAATGGTACAACAGCAGCACCAACAGTTACAAACCCGATACTGCAACCATTTCAGCTTTTGAAAGAGCAAAAACTAAAGTACAGTTTGTAGTGTTTGGCGGCACCTGGTGTGAGGATACACAATTTATTTTGCCTAAATTTTTTAAATTGCAGGAAATGAGTGGGGTTGCAGATAATACAATTTCTTTTTTTGGTGTTAACCGGGCAAAAAAATCGCTGGCAAGTATTACTGAGGCATTCAATATTATTAATGTGCCCACCATTATTGTGATGAAAGATGGTAAGGAATTTGGCCGTGTGGTGGAGTATGGCAAAACCGGTAAATGGGATAAAGAACTGGCGGATATTTTAAATTCACTCTAAAATAAATATGGAATTTCTTACAAAGCACCAGGAAAGTTTTTGCGAAAACGGAGGTTTATTTGGGGTAATGATTTCCATTACATGTTTAATACAAATGATGATTGTTATGAATCCGCACTGGATACCGTTTACAATTATTGGTATTTATATTTTATGTATTACGGCATTTGTTTTGTTGATGAAAAAATCAATACATGCTTTGCGGCTTCTTTTTATAAGCAGCATTTTAGTTTTTTTGATGGAAGGGTTTATGCTTTTATCCAATACCTTTTCGCTGGTACTTTTAATACTTTTAATTTATTTGATTGTAATTGTTGCATTGCTGTACTCAGGCACTATTCCCCGGCAAATAAAAAAGAAAAATATTGCAGTTATGGAAGAGGAACAACAATGGAATAATATTTTGTAAACTATTCCGGTACTGATTGCTTATTTACAAGGTTGTCGAAAATATTTGAGCTGCTCATTATTATTTTATTTTGTTCCAGTATATCTTTCACTGCAAAATTCACCGTTTCTTTAATACTGATAAATTCTTCCAGCGCTATTGGTACAGTAAAATATTCTGCAATAATTGTTATACCGGCTTTATTAATTTCTGTTAGATGTACATTGTAAGAGGTGAGCTGCGTTTTTGTTTCCAAAAGTTTTTTTATTTCAGCAATGCATTGTTGTGCTGTAGCTGCAGATGTTTCAGGAGATAATTCCAATTTAATTTCGGCACGGCGGTGGGTACGCATACTCCAGTTATCTACCACACTATCTACCATTTGTTTGTTGGGTACTGTTACTAATGTTTTATCAGCCGTTCGGATACGGGTGCTGCGTAAACCAATTTTTTCCACTGTACCTGTTACGTTATTTACTTTTACGGTATCACCGGCTGTAAATGGTTTATCAAAAAAAATAATGAAGGAAGCAATTAAATTTTCAAGGCTTTCTTTAGCTGCTAATGCAACGGCTGCACCAACAATACTTATGCTGGTTAATAAATTGCCTACAGGCTGATTAAGGCAGGCTTTAATCAGCATCAGCAAACCAATAATGCCCACCACCACTTTTAAAAAGTCA
>NZ_JANMUN010000273.1:0-18528 GCF_031391665.1 Ferruginibacter sp. | reverse complement strand
TTTATGGTCCGGGTGGCATGAATGGTACTTTATTAATGACCAGTAAAAGTCCTTTTAAATACCAGGGTTTATCTTTTTTAGTTAAAACCGGTATTATGCATACCGACGGCAGACAAAGGCCAACTTCTCCTTACCATAACTGGAATTTAAGATGGGCTAATAAAGTTTCTGAAAAATTTGCATTTAAAATAAATGCTGAATTAATTCAGGCAAAAGACTGGATGGGTACCGATAACAGGAATTACAGCAGGTCTGGTACAACGGGTACAGTAATTCCGGGGGATAGAAAAACTGATCCAAATTATGATGGTGTAAATGTGTATGGGGATGAAACCACTGTAGATATCCGTGCATTTTTTGGCAGCATTGCAAATAATTTACCCGGTGCAGCAAACTTTATAAATGCTAACGGTTTACTTTCTACACCACAAAACGTTTCCCGTACAGGTTATACTGAAAAAGAATTGATTAACCCTAACACCGTGAATTTTAAACTGGCAGGGTCAATGCATTATAAGCTATCTGAAAATACAGAAGCAGTTATAGCAGGCTATTGGGGTACAGGTAATACCATTTATACCGGTAGCGACAGGTATTCGCTTAAAGATTTTAAAATGGGCCAGTACAAAGTTGAATTGAACAGCAAAAATTGGTCGCTGAGGGCATATACAACTCAGGAAAACGCAGGCGAATCTTATAACACTACAGCAACCACAAGGTTATTTAATGAATCATGGAAAAAATCGGTTACAACTGATGCAGCAGGTAACCCAACACCATTACCTACCGACTGGTATATTCAATATGCATTTTCTTATTTAAGTAACAGAATGAATGGAATGACAGCATATGATGCTCACCAGGCTTCAAGAGCACTGGCTGATGTGGGAAGACCAGCAGCGGGTACACCGGCTTTTCTTTCTGCGTATGATGCTATCCGTAAAAAACCAATTTCTCAAAACGGAGGTTTGTTGTTAGATAAATCTGATTTATATTCTTACGAAGGAAATTATAATCTTACTTCAGTTACAAAAGATGTAGCAGACATTTTGGTTGGTGTAAATTATAAAAAATATGTATTAAATTCTCAGGGTACATTATTTGCAGATTCTACCGGAACAATTAGTACTTCGGAGTATGGCGGTTATATTCAGGCAACAAGAGCCATAACCAGCCGCATTAAATTAACCGCTTCGGGCAGATACGATAAAAACCAAAATTTTGATGGCCGCTTTACACCAAGGGTTACAGCATTAGTAAAATTGGCAGAGAATAATAATTTGCGTTTATCATATCAAACAGCTTACCGTTTCCCCAGCAATCAATCGCAGTGGATTAATTTACAAGTGGGCAGCACCCGTTTAGTAGGCAGTAATCCATCATTTGCTCAATATTTAAACTACAATGCTAATCCATTGTACACTTTTAATACAACTCCGGGAACAAGCAATATAAAAGATTTTAAAGCATTTATTCCTAATCCGGCTAAACCAGAATCCGTTAGCTCATTTGAAGGTGGTTATAAAGGGTTGTTGATGGAAAATAAATTGCTGATTGATCTGTATGGTTATTTTGGCCAGTACCAGGATTTTTTAGGAAGGGTAAACACTATACAAACAACAACAGGTATTGCTGCTGATACAAGTAACCCTGCTAAAAGAAGAAATATATCTGTACCGGTAAACACCACTGATAAAGTAAAAACTTATGGGTTTGGATTAAGTGTTGATTACAGGTTGCCATTAAACTTTACTTTAGGCGCTAATGTGGCATCTGATGTATTGAAAGATGTACCAACAGGTTTTGTTGCCTACTTTAATGCACCAAAATACAAAACCAACTTAACATTTGGTAACGTTGGTTTTGGCCGCGATAAACGTTTAGGATTTAATATGGCTTACAGGTGGCAGCAGGGTTTTTACTACCAGGGAGATTTTGCTAACGGACAATTGCCCGATGTACATACATTAGATGCACAGGTTAGTGTAAAACTTCCTAAAACAAAATCAATCATAAAATTTGGTGCTAATAATTTGCTGAATCAATATTATTACAATGCAATCGGTAACTCACAAATTGGTGGTTTGTACTATGTGAGTTTTGGATACAATGTTTATTAAAATCAGCGCTACATCCAATTTTAAAAATAAAATTTACTATAATGAAAAAAATAAATAATAAACTAAGATCGATTTACTTAGTGCTTTTATCCGCCCTGTTTTTTCTTGCATCTTGTAATAAAGATTTAGAGCAGCCTGCTGCAATACCAATACCTGTTTACCCAACCGGGCTTGGTATAGCTGCAAAAATTGCTGCAAACCCTAACGACAGTTTATTCAGCAGGTTAATTGTAAGATCGGGACAAGCTGCTACGTTAAATGATCTCACTAAAACATTTACCATATTTGCAGTAGATAATGCAGGTATGAAAGTTTTTGTAAATGCAGCTTCGGGTGGTGCCGTTCCTTTGAACGCTCCTGATGCTACGTTCTCTGCTTTTATTGCAAACTCTTTACCAGTTGCCAGTGCTGCTGGTATTGTTATGTATAATACCATCGGACAAAAGTTTCCCTTTGGTAACATACCAACAACTTTTCCTAACTATCCTTTAACCAGCCAGATCATACTTGATGCAAATCAGCCTTTTGTGAGAATGAATATTTTTCCGGTTAGAGGAACAGCGGTATCTTATGTTAACAATATTCCGGTTACAGCAATAGACACATTAGCAGCTAATGGAATAATTCACCATACATTTACCATTGTTGCGCCGCCAACTAGAGTTTTGAAAGACACTATTAACAGAACAGCAAATTTGAGTATTTTTAGCGCTGCAGTTATAAGAGGTGATAGCGGGCAGGTTGGATTGAACCGCCTTGATTCGTTATTAAATTACGGGGTTACAAATATGACAGTACTTGTTCCAAGCGATACTGCATTTAAAACTTTAATTAATGGACTGTCTGGTGGTTTAGTTCCTTTGGGTGCACCAAATGCAACATTCATTGGCTTTCTTAATAACCCTGCTTTTGTAACAGCAGCAACTGTAAGGGGTATTTTGGCGTATCATTTTTTTGCAACAAATCCTACAGGTTCATATGCTCCTAATATCAGAGTATTTTCGGTAAATTTTCCTACTGCCCCAACTTTTATAAAAACATTGGTTAATGGAAGTGTTGCAGTTCATCCGGGTATATTATCTCAGCCATTTTTTACTGGTCCTGTTGCTGATAGTGTTAGGTTTACTGGTTTAGGTACTTTCCCTCCCGGTGGTGCAGCGTATAGCGGCGCACCAGCTACTTCAAGAAGAACTAATGGAACCCTGGACCGGCACGCAGTAAATGGTGTTTTCCATGTTATTGACAGGGTGTTATTACCTCAATAATTCTTTTAAAATATAAAACAAAAACGGGCTTCCAAATGGAGCCCGTTTTCTTTTGCTAAAACCTTTTTTCTGCCCTCAAACTATCTCACCATAATCAATCAATAACTCTTCCCCATTTTTTATATCTCTTATTGCTTCAAAATAATCACCATCATTAATAGAAATAATATTGGGTGTATCAGCATGGTTTATAAAAAGAGAAACATCAATTTTTTTAAAGCCGTGGTCTGGGATAAAATAATTGTCTTCGTCATACAAACAATAATTGCCTACAATAAATTTAGCATGGGCAGGTAAAGTTTCCACTTCTATTTTTGATACCGTTATCCATTTATCATTTACATCCGGCTTGCTGAACATTGCTCTGCATCCTTTAGGAATATCCTGTATTGCAAATACACCAATACCTTCAATAGCCGAAGGCTTTAGCATTACATAAGTATTGTTGCTTAGCTCGGCAAGTAATGCAGCTTTAGTCATGCGGTAACTGTTTAATAAAACCATTTACAATAAAATATTGTGCGGCGCAATAAGTAAGCATAATATATACGCCTGCAAAAGAAAAGGGCTGATAAAATTTATTTATGGCCAGTAAAGAATCGGAGAGTACAAAAAAAGCGGCACCTGCCAGGTAAAATGCATTGGCAGGCGTATTTACTTTTAAAAATATATGCAGGCTGCAAAGTAACATGGTACAAATAACTGTGGCGTAAATTATTACAGCTAATTTTAAATCGCCTAAATGCGGATATAGAAGCCATACCAATACTGCACCATAGACTAATACTAACAAAACTAACAAGGGTTGTTTCTTAAGTAAAGAAACAGTTGACGAAGAAATCTTTAAAAAATAAAGGATATAAAAAATGTGGGTGGTTAAAAAACAAACTAAACCAAAAATAAAAAACAAATTATTCTTTGTATCAAACAATAAAAAAATATCTCCCAGCCACGAAAAAAATAAACCTGTTACTATTAATTTTTTATGTGGAACAGTATTTTTTGAAAAGTATAAAAGTAAAAGGAGTATTGGAATTAACAGTGGCTTTGCAACAAAATGTAAAAGCGGTACATGTGTAGCAATACCAAATACATCTGTAAAAGCCATTATCCAAAAAATAATGGCAAAAGGTATTTGTATTTTATATTTCATTAAAGCTGCTGCAGATACAAATGATTATTTTATTTCGATATAAGGTCTGCCCCCAAACAAAATCTTTACAGAATCACGGGCACGGGTGGTATCAATAAGCGGTTTGGTTAATGGCATAGCAACTTTATAGATAACAGAATCTGCAGTGTACAGCAGCAATTTATACCCGTAACTGGTAAGCCTGTTGTAAGATTTTTGAGCAAGAAATAAAGAGGGGTAATTTTTTATTACCACTTTAAAAGTATAACCATTTGCCTGTGGAGTTACCGGTGAAATACTGTCAGGTTTTAGTTGTGTTGCTATTTTATTGGTATCAATTTTTAAAGTGTCTTGCGCAGGCGTTACTGTCGGTACGCTTTGTTCAACAATAGTTTCAGTAACTGAATCTTTTTCCCTGGTATAAAAATACCAGGCTGCCAAACTGATAAACGCAACAACCGCAATTGCCGCCGCAATAGCAATTGTTTTTTTGTTGGCAGCAGGTTTTGCTTCGTTACCAAAAGAAATATCTTCTCTTGATTTTTCCTTTAACTTAATTTCTGCCTGCTCAGTTTTTGTATTGATGAACTGCCCCTGTAAAAACTGGTATTCACCCAGCTGGTTTTTTTCCAGCATTCCAATACCTTCTATCTTCATGGGCTTGCCGATATTTAAAAACTGGCTGCCCAGCATCAGGTACGATTCCAGGTCGGCACTGGCCAAAGGTTTTATTTTACGGGTTTGCTGCACAATATAATCAATAAGGCTTTCATCTTCAGTAGCACGTGAGTTGTACTTAAATGATACAGCATTTTCGGGCAGCACAATATCTTTGTCGCTATCCATCGGCATAACAAAATCTGGCGAAAGTGTAAACGTACCAATGCCCTGTAACGTAACGGTTTTGGTATTGTAAAAATGCTGTACCAGCAGTTGTTCTATTTTCATGTTTTAAAGTTGATGATAACAAACCTACAAGATAATTGCAATATAGCAAACTTGTAAATACAATTGCCGTAGTTTTGCACCATGCTAAGTGAAAAAGATAGAAAATTTATCCTGTACTGGGAACAGGTTAGGCAAAAAGAAAGCAGTTTTAAACATAAATTTTTGGCTGGCCTGCCCATGGCATTTATGTTTGGGTTGCCGGTATTACTTTTTTTGGGTGCGGTAAAAATTTTCTTCCCTTCGTGGTTTACTACTGCCGCACATAAACAAACCGATATAATTGTGCCGGGCATGACAGAAAAATTTATGAAATTATCTGCCGGGGATCTTATAACTACTTTTATTGCCGTAATAATTATTGTGCTTTTCTTTTCTTACTTCCGTATGAGTTACAAATGGGAAATGAATGAGCAACTGTACAACGAATTAAAAAGTAAAGAAAAAAAAATGCTTAATGCAGCGTCTTAAGCTTTCAATATCTCTTACCTTTAACCTTTTAATATTAAAATATGATCAAGAAATTATTAGTTTTTAGTGCTGTAGCCATTTTGTTTGTATCCTGCAAAAAAACAAATGAAAACACCTGCCCTTACACAGATACAGCTGCTGTTGCACCTGCTTCTGAAATTACAGCCGTACAAAATTATGTAGCCTCAAATGATCCGGCTGCAATACAACACTCCAGTGGTTTATTTTATAAAATTACTGCAGCGGGCACCGGCACTGTTGCCCCTGGCGTTTGTTCGGGTATCACAGTAAAGTATACCGGATCACTTACTAATGGTTTTAAGTTTGATGAAAATTTAACCGGGTATACTCAAACATTAGGTGGACTAATTTTAGGTTGGCAAAAAGGCTTACCCTTAATAAAAAGCGGAGGAAGTATGTCTTTATATATTCCCCCAAGTTTAGGATACGGCAACAGGGATGTTAAAGATAATAACGGTGCAATTATTATTCCTGCAAATTCAATTTTAGTTTTTACAATTCAATTGGTGGCCGTTCAATAATTAATAAAACTATGCTGTGAGCCACGAAGCAATTTCGGTATTCGATATGTTTAAGATAGGTATTGGCCCTTCAAGCAGCCATACACTTGGCCCATGGCGTGCTGCACAGCGTTTTACAAATTCCCTTCAGCAAAAAAATATACTTAATAATGTAAAAAGCATTGAGATATTGTTGTATGGATCATTGGCAAAAACCGGTATAGGGCATGGAACTGATATTGCAGTGCAGTTAGGTTTAAGTGGCGATGACCCTGTAACATTTGATGTAAATAATATTGCAGCAAAAATTTATGATATTAAGGCAATGAAAAAAATATTGCTGGCCGGTAAACACGAAATTGATTTTGACCCTGCAGAAGATATTGAATTTTTATACAGCGAAAGTTTACCTTTTCATCCCAATGCGTTAACCTTTTTAGTAAAATTTAATAATGACGAAACACTTGCAGAAACTTATTATTCTGTTGGTGGAGGGTTTGTAAAAAAAGAAGGAGAGGATTCAAATTCCAGCGAAGAAGTAAATCTTCCTTTTCCCATAAATACGGCTGATGAATTATTGCACTGGTGCATGAAAACAGGATTGAATGTAAGTGATGTGGTTTTAGAAAATGAAAGCAGCTGGAGAACTGAAGCCGAAACAAAAGCCGGGTTGTTAAACATTTGGAATGTAATGTCAGCATGTATTTACAGAGGTTGCCATACTGAAGGGATGTTGCCAGGAGGATTAAATGTAAAAAGGCGTGGAGCAGGGCTAAATAAAAAATTAATGAATGGCCGCAGCTACAAAGATTACAATGGCTGGCTGGCAACTATAAAACAGGGCGGCAGCGATTTTAAATATATTTTAGATTGGGTAAGTTGTTTTGCACTGGCCGTAAATGAAGAGAATGCAAGTTTTGGCAGGGTAGTAACTGCACCTACTAACGGTGCTGCAGGGGTGATACCGGCTGTTTTACTATACTATGTTGCTTTTTGTAATGGTAACAGCCATGAAAAAATAATTCAATTTTTATTAACTGCTGCAGAAGTGGGAAGCATATTTAAAAAAGGCGCCACTATATCAGCGGCTATGGGTGGCTGTCAGGCAGAGATTGGTGTAAGCAGTGCAATGGCTGCAGCCGCACTTACCGAATGTATGGGTGGCACACAAAGGCAAACTTTAATGGCGGCAGAAATTGCAATGGAACATCATTTGGGTTTAACCTGCGATCCTATTGGCGGACTGGTACAAATTCCCTGTATAGAAAGAAATACTATGGGTGCCATAAAAGCTATAACTGCCAGCCAGCTTGCTCTGCAAAGTACTCCCGATTACGCCAAGGTGAGTTTGGATGGTGTAATAAAAACTATGTGGGATACCGCATTGGACATGAACAGCAAGTACAAAGAAACTGCCGATGGTGGATTAGCGGTAAATGTGCCGATAAGTTTAAGCGAATGTTGATCCCATCTTTATTCCTCCTTCAAAAAAATAAGCCATTTTTTTAAAAATTTAAAAATACAACAACACTAATTTAATTAATGCAGTTACTTTTTTGTACAGGCTGTAATAATTTTTATTTAACTTCATGGGCAGGGACATTTAGTTATGTTTTTTAAATTTAAACTTGTGTATGAAAAAATCAATTGTAATTTCTGCTGTCATTATTTTCCTGATGCAGTCAATTGCAGCACAAACTAATTACGCCATTAAACTTGCCGAAACCATCATGGCAACTTACAAAGATTCGATGGTGGTAAAAAAATATGCCAGCCATTTGGAGCAGGACAAATTGATACCATCCGGGCAAACTGCGGAGCAAGCGCAATTAAGCAGGCCGGCAGTATGGAATTACGAAATGGGAGTGGTGCTGCAGGGCTTTGAAAAATTGGCAACTTTTACATCTGATAAAAAATATACAGATTACACCAAAAATATAATTGATCATTTTATTACATCCGAAGGAGAAATACGAACCTATAATTTAGAAGAGTATAATAGTGACAATATCCCAACCGGCAGGCAATTGCTTCATTTGAATCAAAGTACTAAGGAAGAAAAATATAAAACAGCAGCAACGTTGTTGTACAAACAATTAGCCTGGCAACCACGAAATACAATTGGCGGCTACTGGCATAAATTAAAATATCCCACGCAAATGTGGTTAGATGGTTTGTATATGGCACAACCATTTGCTGTTGAATATGCAGTGCTGTTTAACGATACAAAAAAGTTTGATGACATCATTAATCAATTTGTGTGGATGGAAAAATACAGCAGGGATAATAAAACCGGTTTGCTCTATCATGGCTGGGATGAAAGTAAATTACAAAAGTGGGCAAATCCTAAAACTGGTTTATCACCTGAATTTTGGAGCAGGGCAATGGGTTGGTACATGATGGCATTGGTTGATGTGCTGGATCATCTTCCTGCAAATTATAAGCGACGTTCTGAATTAATTACAATACTAAACCGATTATCAACTGCTTTAGTAAAATTTCAGGATGCAAAAGAAGGCGTGTGGTGGCAGGTAACTGATAAAGCAAATCAGCAATTAAATTATTTGGAATCGTCTTCATCTGCAATGTTTTTATATGCTCTATCAAAGGCTGTAAATAAAAATTACATCAGCATGAACTTTAAACCTGCTATTGCAAAAGCTTACAACGGCATTATTAAAAATTTTGTAAGAGTAGATGAAGCAGGCAGCGTACATTATTTACAGGCCGTTGCAGGGGCAGGTTTGGGTGGCATTCCTTACCGTGATGGCAGTTATAGTTATTATGTAAACGAACCCAAACGTGATGATGATTTAAAAGCTATCGGTCCTTTTATTCAGGCTTGTATCGAATATGAATTATTATTTCCTCAAAAAAAATAAAAAATTTTTTGTTGATAACTGCTGGGCTAATAATTCCAGGTGCTTTTAGCAGAGCCATTAATAAAAATGGCACTTTCAATCAATAAAAATAATTGCAAAAAATCAGCTCAGTATGAAACACAAAATGTGCCTGCCAATCAAAATCATTAATTCATTATTTTTTGTTTTGCTTTTTACAAATGCTATTGCACAAAACAAACATCAATTTAAACCCGATAAAAATTTACTCTACACCATTGCTAAAAATTTTACCGACGCTGCAGCACAATATAAAGTGCTTATGCAAAATTTACCTGCTGATAAATTTCCTAAAACATATTTCCCCACTACAGATAAATATGAGTTTAGTAATTCCAGTTGGTGGTGCAGTGGCTTTTATCCGGGAACCTTATTGTATCTGTACCAGCAAACAAAAGATACTGTTTTGTATAATGAGGCAATGCGGATTTTGGAAGTGCTGAAAAAAGAACAATTCAATACCGGCACACACGATTTAGGTTTTATGATGTATTGCAGTTTTGGTAATGCCAATCTTATTACTCCATCAACGTTGTACAAAGAAATATTATTGAATAGCGCCAAATCTTTATCAACCCGTTTTGATACAACAGTCGGCTGCATAAAATCCTGGAATGGTAAGCCAAACGAGTATTTAGTTATAATTGATAATATGATGAACCTTAAATTATTATTTTGGGCAACACAGGTAAGTGGCGATTCTTCTTTTTATAAAATTGCTGTAACGCATGCCAATACTACAATGCAAAATCATTTCAGGGCCGATAACAGTTCTTATCATGTATTAAACTATAATGCTGCAACCGGTTCAGTACAGCAAAAAAGAACAGCACAGGGATTTGCGGATGAATCGGCATGGGCAAGGGGACAGGCCTGGGGTTTGTACGGTTATACGGAAACCTACAGAGAAACAAAAGATAGAAAATATTTAGACCAAGCCAATAAAATTGCTCAATTTATTTTATCGCATCGTAATTTTCCTTCGGATAAAATTGCTTACTGGGACTTTAATGCACCGGATATTCCAAATACATTACGTGATGCTTCGGCGGCTGCAATAATGGCATCAGCATTACTTGAACTGAGCGGCTACGTAAATAAAAAAATATCAAAAGAATATTTTAAAACTGCTGAGCTGATTTTAAAAAATTTAGCGGATGAAAAATATAAGGCATCAGCGGGCAGTAATGGCGGTTTTATTTTAAAGCATGGGGTAGGACATAACCCAAACAAAACAGAAATTGATGTACCACTTACTTATGCCGATTATTATTTTGTAGAAGCCATGATCAGGTACAGGCAAATTGCCATTAAATAATATAGTAGTAACAATATGAATAAAAAATTTGTTGCAGTTGCAGTGTTGGTATTTACTGCTGCTTTTGTTTTTGGCCAATCCAACAACAGTGTTTATCTATTTTCTTACTTTAAAAATAATGGTAAAGATGGTTTGCATTTGGCATACAGCAACGATGGATACAATTGGGCTGCATTAAATAATGACAGTTCTTTTTTAAAACCAACTGTTGCCAAAGATAAATTAATGAGAGATCCCTGTATTGTTAAAGGAGTAGATGGGTTATTTCATATGGTATGGACGGTGAGCTGGAACGATAAAGGTATTGGCTATGCCAGCAGTAAAGATTTAATCAACTGGAGTGAGCAAAAATTTATTCCCGTTATGCAACATGAAGACAGTGCAAGAAATTGCTGGGCCCCCGAAATAACTTTCGATAAAAAAAATAAGCAGTATATGATTTACTGGGCAACCACCATTGCCGGTAAATATAAAATGGATACTGCAATTGAAAACGGTTACAATCACCGCATGTATTATGTTACCACTAAAGACTTTAAAGCTTTTAATAAAACAAAATTGCTGTACGATAAAGGCTTTAATGTAATTGATGCCACCATTGTACCGGATGGAAAAAAGTACATCATGTTTTTAAAAGATGAAACAAGGATGCCGCCGCAAAAAAATATTAAAATAGCCACCAGTAAAAATTTAGAAAAAGGTTTTTCCAATCCTTCGTCAGCCATTACCGGTAATTATTGGGCAGAAGGCCCCGCCACTTTAAAAATGGGCAACACCTGGATAGTTTATTTTGATAAGTACAGAGACCATAAATACGGCGCCATTCAATCCACTGATTTAAAAACCTGGACTGATATCTCCGACAAAATTTCTTTACCAAAAGGGATACGGCATGGGAGCATATTTACAATTACTAAAGAAGAATTTGAAAAGATGGGCTTAAAGAATATGATTACGGTGATGCATTAAAATTATTTTTAGAAGAGTTATAATTTATTTGGGTTTAAAGAATTCAAAATAAAAAATGCCCTTATATTTTTTATAAGGGCATTTTTAAAAAGGTACTTAATTTAATATTTAAAAACTTTTACCGATAATATTTCATTATCAATTGTTACCTGCAAAGTATAAATTCCTTTTGCTAAATTTTGAATATTGGTTATTGAAAAAAGATTGTCTCCTTTAATCAACTTTTCTTTTTGCCTGTAAACTACCTGTCCTAAATTATTAATTACTTTTAAATCTGAATTGGTAACCACATCTGAACTTATCCTGATATTCATTTTATCAGTAACAGGGTTAGGCATTACTGCAACAGCTTTTACAAGTTTATCGCTAAATCTTATTCTAACAATACCACTGTATTTAAAATGGTTGTTTTTGTCAATTGATTTTAAGCGAATGTAGTATAGCGGTTGTGTATAATTCTTTAAAGTAAATTGGTAGTTGTTTACAGCACCGTTGTTAGCATTTACCAATCCGCCATTGCTAAAGTTAATACCATCAGTACTGTATTCTACTTCAAAATGGTCTGCATTAATTTCATTTTCTGTTTTCCATACTGCAATAATATCATTGCCGTTTCTTTGTCCTGAAAAACTTATAAGCGAAACAGGAAGTGCTGCCGGGCTGCCTACTGGTATGGTATAAGCAGCTGTATTACTTAAATTTCCGGTATTATCGTAAGCAGAATAATTAAAAGTAACATTGCCGATGAAACCCGGGGCAGGGTCTAACCTTAAAGCTGCAGCTTGAGCCGGTGTTAATACTATACCACCTGGATTAGCTGTAAGTACTGCTGCCGTTAAATCTGCAAAACCTCCTGTGCAGGTTGCTCCTGCTGGTGTTGGAGGGCAGGGGATACTTATTACGCCTTGCGAAGTTGGCGGAACACTATTTATGGTGTAACTGCTAATGGTACCATCTGCATCATTGCTGGCTAAAGATGGTATAGCTGTTGGTCCGTTGGTATTAAACATTTTTGGAGCAACCACATCATTTGAAACTGGTGGTAAACCCGACACTGGAATAGTGTAAGTTGTACTGTTACTTATTAAACCACTGTTATCTGTAGCATGATAATTAAATACCACATTTCCTGAATATCCGGGTGCAGGGTCAAAACGCATTCCGGCCATTTGTGTTGGTGTAAGTGGTATGCCTCCAGTTAAATAATTTGAAAGTATTGCAGCAGTCAAATCCTGGAAACCTCCGGTACAGGTTGCACCTGTAAGAGTTGGAGGACAAGGTACACTTATTACACCCTGAGAAACTGGTGGTAAAGATTCTAAACTATAACTAGCAATGGTACCATCAACATCGTTTGCAACAAGACCAGGAATTGCAGTTGGGCCATTTGTTTGTTGCATGGTGGGTGCAACTATAGCATTAGCAACAGGTGGTAAACTTGTTACAGGAATTGTGTAAACTGCTCCTGCACTTGTAGCACCACTATTGTCTGTTGTTGTGTAAGCAAATTCCATATTACCTGCAAAATTGGGTGCAGGATCAAAAAATAATCTTGCTGCTTCAGCCGGAGTTAAAACTGTTCCTACTAGTAAATTAGCAAATCCACCGGTACAAGTTGTGCCTGCGGGAGTAGTAGGACAAGATACGCTCAATACTCCTTCAGAAGCTGCAGGAACAGCAGTTATTTTATAACTTGCAATTGTACCATCAGCATCTGTACCAATTAAATTTGGTATTGCAGTTGCCGCATTAGTGTTTGCAATTGACGGTGCTATAATATTTTTTGCAACAGGCGGTATATTACCAGTGCCAGATACCGGCAAAGTATAGGTAGAAATATTACTTATTAGTCCGCTGTTATCTACTGCACCATATTTAAATGCTGCCAAACCGGTAAAACCTGCAGCAGGGTCAAAGCGTAAAGCCGCAGCCTGTGCTGGTGTTAAAGAAATACCATTAGGGTTTAATGCAAGAACTGCAGCAGTTAAGTCGGCAAATCCTGCAAGGCATGTTGCACCCGTTGGTGTGGCAGGGCAGGGAATACTTATAACTCCTTGTGATGGATCAGGTACACTTAATAAAGTATAGCTGGCGATAGTACCATCTGCATCTGTACCAATTAAAGAACTAACAGCTGTTGGACCGACTGTATTAGCCAATACAGCATTTGTAACATCATTGCTTACAGGTGGCTGAGGTGCCATTGTAATATTATAACTGGCTGCTGCACTTATATTGCCATTATTATCTGTAGTTGTATAATTAAATGGTGCAGTACCGCTAAACCCCGTTGTTGGGTCAAACCTTATACCTGCAGCCTGTGCTGGCGTTAATACTATACCACCGGGATTAGACGCTAAAACAGCAGGTGTTAAATCAACAAAACCTCCTGTACATGTTCCTCCTGTTGGGGTTGGCGGGCAGGGTACACTTATTACACCTTGTGCGCCAGTTGGTACAGTTGTTATAGTGTATGCGTTTACAGTACCATCTGCATCACTGCCTGATAATTTCGGGATTACTGTTGCCCCTGCATTAAAAGGAACAAAAGTATTTATGTTAGCTGCTGTGGGTGGTGTATTCATAACTGGCAGGTTATAAGTTGCAGTATTGCTAATTAAACCTGTATTATCAGTAGCTGTATAATTGAAATTAGCTGTGCCGGTAAAGCCGGGTGCAGGGTCAAAAAATAATCTTGCTGCCTCAGCCGGAGTTAAAACTGTTCCGATATTTAAATCCGCAAATCCACCAGTACATGTTGTACCTGCTGGTGTTGAGGGACAGGATATTCTTAAAACCCCCTGTGCAGGGGATGGGATACTGCTGAGGGTATAAGTAGCAACTGTTCCATCCAAATCAGATGCCTGTAATGGTGGGATAGCAGTGTTGCCTAAACTATTATTTAGTGGTTGTGCAGTAATATTATTTGCAAGTGGTGGCCTTGCATTGGTTGCAGATGCCGTTACAGGTATAGTGTAATTAGCCGTATTACTTGTATTACCACTGTTATCTACTGCATTATAATTAAATGTTGCGTTACCAATAAAACCAGGTGCAGGATCAAAACGCATACCTGCAATTTGTGTGGCTGTTAAAGGTATTCCCAATGGATAGCCCGAAAGAATAGCTGCTGTTAAATCCTGGAAGCCACCTGTACAGGTTGCACCTGTTAATGTTGGTGGGCATGGTACACTTATTACTCCCTGAATAGTTGGAGGTAATGATGTTATTTGGTAAGTTGATATCGTGCCATCAATATCTGAAGAGTTTAAACCCTGTATGTCAACAGGCCCGTTGGTATTAGGCATACTGTTTTCCATAATATTATTCGATACAGGGGGTAAAGCAATTACCGGCAGTGTATATGTTGCTGTATTACTTATATTGCCATCATTATCCGTAGCATCAAAATTAAATGTGGCATTGCCAGTAAAATTTGCGGCCGGATCAAAACGCATGGCTGCTGCCTGGGCAGGTGTTAAAACAATACCACCCGGGTTTGCTGCTAATACAGCCGCAGTTAAATTGGCAAAGCCACCAGTACAGGTTGCACCTGTGGGTGTAACCGGACAGGGAATACTTAATATGCCCTGTGCTGCAGGAGGAACAGTTGTTATTTTATAATTTGCAACAGTACCATCTAAATCTGATGCAGTTAAACCGGGTATTACTGTAGCACCATTACCTTGTGGCATTGGTGTATTTAAAAAATTATCGGCTGTTGGCGGATATTCAGGAATTACTTTGGTAAAAGCTATATCTCCAATAACAACTGTTTGACGGGCAGGATTACCAGTAGAACCCGGCCCCTGGTTCCATAATAATGTAATTTGATTAACCGGGTTACCAAACTGTACAAATACGGTGGCACCCTGGGTTGTTATACTATTTGTGGCAGCATTTGCATTTGTAAGTGTCGAATTTCCAAAAGCTGAATTTCCGCTAATTAATACGGTATCGGCCCCTGATGCAGTGGCCTGAAATTTTGTAACAATAGGATTAGGTACCGCAACTCCGCCATTACTTCCGGTAAAAGTAAATCTGTCAACGTAGGTCACAGGGTTTGTTAAATCCATATCTCCAACATAAAATGAAACACCATTAACTGGTCTTGTAAAAGTAATTACAGTTGTTACAGTTGAAGTTAATGTGGTCCAATCAACTGATTGTACTAATGGATTACCTGCTGTACTGCCTGGCAAAAACCAATTTGTACCACCTACTGCTCCTACAGCTGGTGTATTATTTTGAAAGGCATCATTTGCAGCAGTTGTAGCCGCACTTATATTGCCAGCGGGGCTTGTGTTTGTAATAACTACCGTGGCCCCAATGCCAGAACCGCCTATATTAGTTACAGTTTTTAAATAAGTTGGCCCCACCCAGGTGGTAGAACCCCAGTGTAAATTATAAGTTTGTGCTTTTACTAAATTGACAGAAAAAAAAGCTGCAAATAAAAGCAGCAGCAGTGTGTTGATTTTGGGTTTCATGTTATTGGACTTGTTTTTAAATGAGTATGATAAACTTTAGATAGGATATTATTTAAAATGGTTGCGTCTAATTCAACTTAAACCGCAATTCATTTCATTTATATAAAAAACCAAATCGGTAATAATTTTTTATGAACGAAAAAAAATAAAACATGGATTTTAATTACTAAAATATTTTTTCGATTTAAAAAGATTACAAAACAATTTATAATAAACTAGAAAATTCGTTTGCACGACAAACCATTTTTAGCTGTAATTATTGTTTTAATCATACTTTTATAAATAAATTGCCTTTTACAGATACTAAAAACCTTTTAAATTATAAAACAATACCACATCACTAAACTGATATTTTTTATGTGTTATTGTATTTTTAAAATACATTTTTACTGCACATTTATTTTTTTAGGATTTCTTCTACATTATAACAAGAAATATTACTACAAATTGATTTAGGTTTGCAAAAAAAATAAGATGAAAAAAATAATAAGTGTGTTTTTTATTACTTTAAGCTGCTTTGCGGCAACAGCACAAAACGATTTAAAGAAAAAAATTGTAGACAGCACCTGCGCCTGCCTTACCGAAATACCCGATATTGATAAAAAGACCCCGGAAGAATTGCAGATGGTTATGGGGCAATGCATGATGCAAAAATCTTTAACTGATATAATGGCATTGGCACAGGAACGCAGTATTGAAATGACTGATATGGAAGGTATGCAAAAACTAATGGCCGAAATTGGTATTGAAATGACCAAAGCCGATTGTAAAGCCCTGAATTCTTTAATGATGAAAATGGGCCAGCGTGGAGGTGGTAATACAGAAAACGGACCTGATGTAAAGGAAAGTGCTGTATTGAAAGGCATGGTGCAAAATGTGGAAGTAAAAGATTTTGTTTACATAACCGTTCTTACCGATGCTAAGGCTACTCAATTAGTTTGGAGCGATTTTGTTACCGGGGGGAATACTTACGCAAAAAATCTGGCAACACTAAAAAATAAAAATCTTCAGTTTTATTATGTAACTAAAGAAGTGTACAGCATAAAAGCAAAGGCATATGTTGCTGTAAAAATGATTACAGCAGTAAAATAATTTTTCTTAAATTATTAATAAAAAATAGCCCTTTTAAAAAATGGGCTATTTTTATGCCATATAAGTAAAATAATTATGACAGTAATAACAGGTAAAAATCTTATTGGCAATACCGGCTCAGCAAAAGGCAGCGAAACATTTCAGGCAACTAACCCCGCAAGCGGCGGGTTATTACCAGGAAAATTTTATTTAATTACTGAAGAAGAAATTGCAGCCGTTGCCGTAAAAGCAACAGAAGCATTTAAAATTTATCAACAAAAAACGGTAGAGGAAAAAGCTGTTTTTTTAGAAACTATTGCAGATGAAATTACAGCCCTGGGTGACGATTTGATAAACCGTGCCGCTGCAGAAAGCGGATTGCCCACAGCAAGATTAACAGGCGAACGTGGCCGAACTACCGGCCAATTAAAATTATTTGCAAAATTATTACGTGAAGGCTCGTGGGTAGATGCAAGAATTGATACCGCCATCCCCGACAGGCAGCCATTACCCAAACCAGATTTAAGGCACATGTTAATTCCTTTGGGGCCAGTAATGGTTTTTGGTGCAAGCAATTTTCCTTTTGCATACTCTTCAGCAGGCGGCGATACCGCCAGTGCATTAGCTGCCGGTTGCCCCGTAATTGTAAAAGCACATCCCTCACACCCCGGTACAGACGAAATGGTTAGCCAGGCAATCATCAGCGCAGCAAAAAAAACAAATATGCCCGATGGTATTTACTCCATGGTTTTTTGTAATGAAGAAATGGCCATAAAATTAGTTACACATGCTGCAGTAAAAGCAATTGGCTTTACAGGTTCCCGAAAAGGAGGCATGGCAATTTTTAATGCAGCATTAAACAGGGTAGAGCCCATTCCGGTATATGCAGAAATGAGTGCTGTTAATCCTGTAATATTAATGCCCGGAGCTGTTGCTGCAAATGCCGCTGGTATTGCAAATGCTTTTGCAACATCGGTAACCATGGGAGTGGGGCAGTTTTGTACCAACCCCGGTTTGGTTTTTATGGTAGATGATGATAATGCAAAAATATTTTTAAACACTTTATCAGCAGCTATAAAAAACATTGCTCCTGCAACAATGCTCAGTAAAAATATTTGTGCCAATTATAATGCCGGTGTAGATAAATTAAAAACTATGGCAACTTTATCTGCACAAAGCGATGCAGTTGCCGATGCAAATAAAACAGAAGCTGTACCATATATTTTTACAGTTGCTCAAAAAGATTTTATTGCAAATAAAAATTTATCTAATGAAGTATTTGGCCCTGCAAGTTTAATAGTGCTGTGTAAAAATGCAGAAGAAATTTGC
>NZ_JANMUN010000270.1:0-23503 GCF_031391665.1 Ferruginibacter sp. | reverse complement strand
TAGTAATTTTTATTAGTGTGATAAATATTTGTAAAACATTTTGAAACTATTTTTACCATTCAACGGCTAAAGGAGAAAGCATCCAGGGCAGTTTTATATAAGCAAAACCCCAGGGAATTTTATCCAATAAAATATCCACTGTATTTCTTTCTACCTGCAGTTTCCAGTAACCATCAGTTTCATTAAAACTTAATTTTCCTTTTCGCTGCAAAAATGTTTGCTGTAAGGATGCTGCCGAAGTATTTTTTAAAACTGTCCAATGTGTAATTACAGCTTTCAGTAACTCACCGGCTTCTTTAATTTCAGCATCTTCCAATTGTATAAAGCGGTCAATATGCTCTTCGTTGGTAAGGCCACACAAAATTTTATTGAGGGGCATTACAAATTCGGGTAATTGCTGTTCGCCATTTATAAGGTATTGTAAAAGATGTGCCGCCTTTTGTTTACAGAAATCACTTTTAAAACGCTCCTCTTCCATCAGCCCTGTTGTTTTAAATAAATTTTGCAGAAAAGGATGCAGGATTATTAAACCGGCATTTTCAATAAATACTGATTTTTCTTCGGTGCTATTATTTATTTTTTCTTCGGTGCTTTCATTTTTTGTAGCCATCTTCACTTCTTCATTAATTTTTTTTTCTGCTGTTATGTTGTTTACCTCACCCGCTAAAATATTTTCGTTTACCTTTTTAACAATTGCTGTAATTTTTTCTTGTAAAGAAATTAATGTTTTTTCTTCCGTGCCTGGATAATCTTTACTAAGGTTTTCTATCAGTTGCTGTATTTTGTTTTCTTCGTTTTTAAGGGGAAAGTTTAGTAAGACTGGTAATACCACCTGTAATATTTTTTTTCTTACTGCAATCATTTGGCTAAAGGGAATTATTTTTTTAATTGCAAGAAATAAGTTTTCGAGATCTGTTTTTACTATTGGAATATTGTCCGGAAGTACAGCTAAAATAAAAAAATCATCAAACTGAATTATCAGTCTTTCTATTGCCGCCGGTTGAAGTGCCGCAGTTTCAGTTAATTTTTCAATAAAATATCCCTGGTTATTTTTAATTGCACCAATTAATTCAGTTTGCCAGTTTACAAAATTAATTCCCTGTAAAGCCCAGGGCACTTTTCCTGTTGAAAGAAAATAAAAAAACTGCTCAATACAGTTAGTTTCTTTATTAATTATTTCAATTTCAGGTAACGCACTATCAATTTTTTTGGAGACATTAATGTTTTTTATTTTTTCGGCAAAGCCTGCTATACATTTTTCAATAAATTCTTTCTCCAAATCGCTATTACTGATAATACCCAGATCAATTTCAATTTTATTAATCTTTACTATTTCATCCTTATCGAACTGAGTTGATAATATTTTGTCGAGTCCGCCAATTAAATTTTCTTTAACCAATTTATTGCAACGCCTGTGCAAAGCATAGCTTTCTTCAATACTTTGTGTTTGCAACTCCAAAGAAAATTTTTTTATCGTGTGCTGTAAGTTTATCATTTACCGCTGTGCATTTTATTTTTTCATTAATTTTTTAGCTTCTGTAAACCAGTCATCTTTAATGGTGTGTGGCAACCTGCCCATTTCTTTTGCCAGTTCAGGAATGTCATCAGCGTTTAAAGTTGCAAGCTGTTTATACGTTGCAATACCAATTTTATTTAATTCTGCTTCAATACTTTCGCCGATGCCTTTTATTGTTTTTAAATCGTCTTTGCCTGCAGCCTTACCAATTTTATCTATCAATGATTGTTTGCCTTCTTTTACCACCATTTTAATTGCAGCCTCAATCCACGATTTATCAATTGCTTTTACATCCACATTAATCATTGCGGCCATTACCGGAATATCTTTTTCCGTTAACTTACTTATTTGTAAATAAGATTTTATGCCAATGCCATTTAAAGCCTTTTCCATTTTTTCATCTATGCCACGAATATTTTTTAACTCATCAGATTTTGTGTCTGCGGCAGTAATCCTCTCCAATATTTTTTTCCATTCCTCTTCTATTTTTTTTCTGTCATCAGCTGGCGGAGGTGGAGGTGGAGGTGGAAGTTTTGTTTGTTTAGGTTCTCTTACAACCATAAACGGCAATTGAAAATCTGCCACTACAACGCCTGGGTTTGTTTTACTTTCCCCATCATGCAGTAAAATAAATGTATAACCTTTTTGCACGCCGCATACATGCTCTAATCCATAAGCTGCAAATTCATCATCACCCACAGGCTGTGTAAATAATTTATTTAGCTCTTCAAATGTTATAGAAACAATATCAAAGCTCAGCGCATATCTTTTTCTTAAATTTTTAATGGCAGCTTCAGCATCGGGCATTTTCATTCCGGTATGACCTTCTACCCTGTAAAAAGGATACTGCTGCAGTGAAAAAACAAACGGGTGTATTACGGTATCCAAATTGGTGTAGCCGGGTATTTCTTTATTGAAAAAAGAAAGTTGGTGATCTTCCCTGTTGTGTTTAGTTGATAAATAATGCCAATAGTTTTGTATAGAGTATGGGCTGTTGGAAAGATTGTAATAAAAAGGAATAGTTTTTTTACCCAACATCTCATTAAACATCCGGCCGGGTGTAATGCGTACGGGCAATTTTGGATCTTGACCTAATTTTTTTTCTCCTTCAATCTGTAATACATCATAATAACTTTCGTCACTAAAATCATCCAGCTCCCAATCGGGTACAAAAAAACATTTCATCATTATTACCATGCGCCAGTGTAAAAAACGTATTTGCTGCAGGCGGTTGGCATTGCCGTTATACACCGGTGGCTGTAAATATTCCTGGCGAAAAATGGAAGGCTGAAAACTAACTTCTTCTTTAATTCTACCCAGCATTAAATGGCGTAGAAAACATTCTGTTCCGGTACAGCAATCGTTTACCAGTTCGTACAACTCATCCAGTAATTCATTATAAGTGGCAATTAAATCTTTTACAAAATCATAAAAGTATTGTATGCTTTCCACCGGCTTACGGTTTTTTTTATATACAGCCCATTTTTTGTTGATGACTGTAAAATAACTCTTGAAAATTTTTATGTTATGCATCTGCAGCCCCATTTCTGTTGGTGTATCTTTATTTACCGGGTTGCAGGGTGATTTTATTTCGGCCTCATTATTTTTATCCTTACAATGGCAGGCGTCAATCATACAGCCAAAATGGTTATGCAGCTTATCTATTTCATCATCCAAATTTTTAAGCGCTTCATCAATTATTAATTCGTATTCACTAAAATATTTTTCATTTCTTTTTTCGGGTGCTGTATCTGTAAAATTAAAATTGGGTAAAAGATTTTCTGCTGCACTGTCGCCAACATTTAAATCACCAATATCTACACTGCCGTAACCAAAACGGCGTATAGCAATGCTTTTGAGCATATATTTTTTATACACTGTATTGTACAAATCTTCATCAGCGGGTAAAGTATTTTTTGATTCTTTATTAAATATTGAAATGTCTTCTTCTTCCTTTGGCTGGGTTTTTATGCAATGCGTATCCGTTATGCAGCCACATTTTAATATTGCCCACATATCCATTTCATCAATCAATAAAATGCGTATGGTCATTTTTTCTTCATCTTCCAAATAAAGCAATGCTACCTTGCCTTCTAAAAAAGGTTTTTCTACTGAATCAATATTTTGAGGAACGATAGAAGTTGCACCGTCTTCCCGGTGTTCCAGTAATTCGAAAACGGTGCATTTTTTATAAGCAGCGCCGGGCTTACAATTGATGAGTGTATTAAAATAATTATTGGGGTCGGTATATTCTTTATAATATTTTACTGTTTTATCAGCAATACAAATCACATTTCCTTTTGAAGTAACTCCAATACCTTTTGTAATACTGATAAAACATTGTGAATCCCTGAAAACTTCCAGGCCGCAAACAATACCCATACCCAACAATTTAACACGGGTAAGCTGGCTGGAGGAGAGATCGGCAATATTGTCGCATGTTGTCATTTTAAAATTATTTTTAATTGTAGTTATAGTTTTTAGTATCAGCAGATGTGGTATTATTTAAACAGGGATCTCCCATTTCACGGATACGGAATTTGCATTGCTTCATAATTTGCACCAAACTGTTTACATGTTGTGTTAACTCTCTTTCATTAGGTTTTTCCAAAGCATTTTCGTACAGCCATTGCAGGTACGCTGTTTCAAACTGGTACATTTCTTTTGGATCCATCCAGCAAAAACGTACCAGGATGTGTGCAGGTGTTTCCCTGCGTACCAATTGCTCAAACTTGTATTGTGCGTTTTTATTATTTTTATACTGAGGCAACCAGTTGGGTACTGCTACTGTTATCCAAAAGGAGTAACCATCTTCAATTAATAAATCGGTGGGGGGCAGTTTAACTTTTCGTGCCAGCATATCCTGTACTATAACAGGATCGAACAGAGGCGTAAAATCATCATCCTTGGCACGCAATAAAATATGTTCTACAATATGAAAACCTTCAATAGCACAGCAATCAGGAAAAGCAGCTAATTCAATTTTGTTCTTCAAACCAGTTGCATCGGAAGGCTTCATCAATTCGCTCTGCAATGCGATATCGTCTTCCCTGTCTTTTACCTGCACCCGTACATGGCCATTAACAGGAGGATTAGAGTTGCTGATATTTCCTCTGAGGATCTGCTCTTTTAAATCCCTGGCATCTTTTTCTGCATTGGCTTTTTGTTTATAATCTTTTACTCCATCAAGCAGCATGTTGCCAGATTCATCATCTAAACGAAGCCGATAGGCCTGAACTTTACCTGATGTAATAACACGGTAAGCTTTTATTTCAAACTCCGGCGGACAGGTTAATGTTTTGCGTTTAAAATCTTCAAAACCCAAATACATACAAACCCTTTTCTTTAACCCGGCAACATTGCAGGTATCCCACACATCGGGCTTACCGCAATCGAGTGCTTTGTAATTAAATGCTTTTCCTCTTTCGCTGCTCAGTTCCGGAATATGTTTTAAAAAAGCAGCTTTATCTTTTAATGTTTTATCAGCAATTTGAATGCCTTCTTCAGTTGCAGTACATGCACATTGTTCTTCGTAAACTTTTATTGCATAAGCCGAAAAAGATTCTCCAAAACGTGCCAGCAAATGATCTAAAAAAATATTTTTACGGTGCTTGCGTTTTGTTTCTGATTCAATTATTTCTTTTAAACGTTTTACATAATCATTATTACCGTCAGCAATAAATGTTTGCCAGTCATCGGCACTACCTCCTTCAGGAAATGCCTTTATTAAATCTTTTACACCGGGAATGTTATATAATGTTTGATAAAAATAAGAATGCTCTTCGGGCTGGCTTATGGAAAGTAAATCTTTAACTCTTGACAATTGCATAAGATAATTGGCCAGTAATTCATCAAACAACAATAAATATCCTTTTAGTTGTTTTACCTGGGCCTTTCTTTCTATGCTGTCGTTTTCTATTATCTGCCCTTCTGCAATTTTGTAGGTAAAGGGAAATTCGTTTTGTATGGTAAAATATTCCTGCAGGTTGCGTTCTGTACCTGCTTCTAACAACGGTTTATCTTTTGATTTTTTTACAGGCTGATGTAATTTTTTATTCAACTCAATTCTTTCCCTCAGTTTTCTGTCGTCAGCAAAAACACAATCAAATCCTTTTTGAAAAGAAATAGCAGAACATGCCAAAACCAATTTGGGTTTATGATAAGAGGCAATTTTTAAACACCATTTTTTATCCGAGCCTTCTTCAATAACTTTATCGCCATCACATTTTTTAATCACTAATTTTTTAATGCCGGCCACACCACACACATCCATAATTACCTGCCATAAATCCGATACATAAATTTCTTTGCGTAGTTGTGCTTTGTCCAGTTCTGCATCATCAATAAAACCATTGCATAAAACCGGGCCTTCAAAAATCTCTTCACACAATTTTTTCTTTACTTCATACATTTCCTTAAAACTGTAAAACGGAATAGTAGGTGTAAGAAATTCCTGTATGTAATAATAAATATCGCCAGCTACTTTATTTACATCTGCATCGGGGCATAATTCCACCTGTACCTCAATACCAAATTCTGTTTCTTCAATTACATTAATGGTTACAAAATCTTCGCAAAGGTTGCGGTGGCGCCATAATTGCTGCCAGGCACACTGGGTTATATCATTTACTGTATCTAAATCTTTAGGGTCAACGTCATCTTCCAAATCAATATACACGTCGTATAAACCGTTTAATTTAATTTCTTTTAATTTATCAGTATCTGCATCGCCAGTAGGGTTTTTAAATCTTGTAAGCCAATCACTGCCCAATTTATTTTCTGCAACCAATGGCATTTCCTGGTGCGTTGTTTTTACCAGCCAGGCATTTTTTATTCCCTTTAAATCAATTAATATTTTTCTAAAATCATTTACTGTAACCGGGTTGCAGGTTAAAATTTCCAGTGCATCAAAATATTGTTTTTCACCGGCATAGTTATTGGCAGAAGTCAAAATATCTTCTATAGAAAAATTAGTTCGGTAACCCAAATCTGTAATGGCATAGCAAAGCACTTCCATAATAGTAATGCCGGGGTCGTGCAAATTATAATCTGTCCATAATTTGCTGCCCATTTTTTCAAAATGTTTTATACCAATATCACGTAGCATTGCAAAATCCATACTGGCAAATGGCGGAGGCGTTTTAGATATTGTGATGTTCTCTGTCATTGTTTGTTGTTTTAGCAATTATTTTTTTCATCTGCAAATTCTTTCACCGGTGTTACACTGCACGCAGGGCATGGATCATTCTCATTATAAGGAACAAACTCAATGGTATGTTCATACTCCTGCCCTGCATCAATTAAATTGTATGATGTAAGAATAGAACGTGATGTTGTGGGAATTATCCAATCGGCATCATAATCGGGTTGCGCTGTTCCATCTTTATAATGTACTACTTCAAAACCCAAAACCACATCTACATATTTTCTTTCTTCAATAAAATTTAAAATGGCAGATTTATGATAGGTGGAACCAAAATTTATCTCTTTATTAGTATCGAATGCCCAGGGAGAAAGAAACTTTTTTAAATCTTCGTTCAATACATATTTGTAATACGCCACATCAACCCCTTCGTAAAAACGAACACAGGTTTTAACTTTAAGCGGCTCGTACAATGGGTTTAGTACCTGCAAATAATCCAGGCTGGATGTATATGCGGATGCAACAAAAAGATTGGTACGTTTTTTAAGAAATACTTTTATTTCGTCCAGCATTCCAACAGGCACCCGTGGTTCTAATTTGTTAATCGCATTTTTATTGGTGAGGTCGGGAATTACAGAAACCGTTACAAAGCCCGGTATAATTTCTCTTAACTTAACAATGTTGGGTTGCAATAAATTTTCGGCTATGCCTGTATGATTAAGGCATTTTACTTTATGCAATTGCGGAAATGCCTGCAGCACCAAACGTTCGTAATCCCAAATACAAATGGCCCTGTTTTTATGGCGCAGCCTTTCACTTATTCTTGTATAAAACTGGTAATCGTTTTCGGGCAGGCGGCCATCAAAAGAATAATAAGGCTGTTCTAATTTTTTTATTGCCGCACGACTATCGATAAATTTTGCAATTGTTTTTGCCGGCAATGGAGCAGCTAAATGCGATAGTGAATTATTATTATTTTCAAATTCAGCAATGCCAGCCTGTGCAATAATGGCAACTAAATCGGGCAGTGCAGCAATGCGTTGCAGGCCAAGCATAGCATCGCTGTCGGTTGTTATCAATAAATCTTCATGCGCCACAGCCCTTAGCCAGAGTAATTTTGAATTGAGGATAGTTGTTGCTTCGCTTGTTATTGCTTTGGGTAAACTAAATTCTATAATGCCGGATTTTAATAAACTTTTCCGGCTGCTTTCGTCTGCCCTTGTATGGTCCTGAATTTCGAAAGGTTTAAAAGCCACCCATTCGTTATTTACCAAATAACTCCATTCAATATCCGGTGGTGCAAAACGGTTATCGCCTGTACCATCTAAAACCTGGAACAGTATATTTACTTTCTGTTCTTTTTCAGCATCTTTTAAACCAATATATAAATTGCCTTGTGTAAATAATGTTGCAGCAGCATTGTTAAACTGTGGTAACAAAAACACTTCGGCAACTTTATCAATTTCCATTTTATTATAACCAAACGGAGTGATATGATAAAACTGTTCGATTGTGGCATTGTAATTATTAGCACCAAACAATGTTCGTTCTGTAGAAACATAAAACAATGAAGTGTTTTTTGCTTTTGGTGTGTATGGCTCTTTAATAAGTTTTGTTGCATCGGTTATTGGTTCTTTCACACCGATCACCGCTTTCATTAATGCCCTCGGGTATTCATCATGCAAAAAATCAGTTGGCGTTAAAGCCATCCGCATAAAACCCCTGCGTACATTAACATTATAATCTGCAAAATCATTTATGTAAGGATCCCTTGCAAAAGAACGGAGTTCGAAACTGTTTTGCAATTGTGAAAGATCTTTTGCATTTAAATCAGCCCCGGCACCAATGGTTATCCCCGGTGTGCCATTGCCATTATCTTCTTTTTTTATTTCTCCTAATGCAATAATTGTTTTACCCCTGAAATTGGTGTTGAATAAATTTTGATTGCCATTAGGAAAAATATCCTGGTATTCGCCACCACTTAATATTTCTGCTTTGGTTGTAAAAGACTGGTTGGTGATACCTGTTGTAATATAGTTGGCATAGTGAGTGGGAAAATCTGCAGGTTTTGCAGCCCACTCCATTTGCACGCCAACAAAATCTAATTTTTTTTGAAACACTTCTTTACTGCCAACATAAAAATAAGAGCCGTTGTAAGGCCTTGCAGTAAAGGGTTGTATTTCTTTTGAATTATCTAATATAGCAGTATCGTTCTGCACTACAATATCCTTCATTCCGTAAGCAGCCACTTTTATATCTGCACCTTTTATTTGTAAATTTTTTACGGTATTATACTGGCAGCTATCAGCACCATTGGCATCAACATTATTTTTAACCAGTGTTTTTATTATGGGCCAAGTAGAATTTATATCCGGATTTTTTTCATCAGTTTGCAAAGTTGTAAAAGGTAAAGCTGTTGTGTTTGCAACAAAGAAAAAATCCAGTTCTTTCCTGGTTATATCAGCCCTGTTAACATACACCTGTTTTATTGCCAGTATATCATTACGTATTTGTAAAATTTCTTTTTGCAATGCAGCCAGGTATTCTGCTTCTGTTGCTGCAGTGGTAACTATGCCTGCTTTTTTTGTTTTTTTTGCAGCTGCTGAAATGGTGATTGTCTCGTCTGTTAAAAACGAAGCCACCATGCCAGCATCTGCTTTTTCAACAAATTCCATCAGTGCATTTATATCAAAATTATCATCAGTTTTTTTTGCAGCTTTAATTGCAGCTGCTGTTTCAGGTGCTGCTGTTTTTATTGCTGCAGTTTCAGGATACAATTTTTCGTACAGCTCTTTCAACGCATCCAATTGCTTATGTATAAAACTGCTTACTTTATTTTTATTTTTTTGATACAGATCGTTTAAAAGCGGATAGCGCAATAAAATTCTTTCCAGCACTTCATATACATTTTCAATTTCAATCCATTCTTTACCCGAGCTGTAATACACTCGAAAAGAATTTGCCTGCCGTATCAAATCTTCATACTCTGCAATAGTCTTGCCGGGCATTGTATCTTTTAGTTTATAACTTATCATGCCGGCACGTAATCCTTCTTTTAAAAAAAACATGGGTGATGCCAACGCAAAACCAATTTCATCTTTTGGGCTTTCGGTGCTGCCTAACGATTTCCAGTATGCCTGTTCCTCCTTATTAAATGCTTCTTCAATACCATCTTTACTGTCTGCTTTTACTGCAGTATGTACTACACCGGTTGTTTCATTTATATAAACTGTTTTTATTTCTTCTACTTTTGCTTTATTCACTACCACTTCTTCCAGTAAAGCATATACCATTTGTTTGCTGGCATCATCTTTACCACCGTTTAGTAAAGTGCCTTCTTCTATTAAATGGGTATGAAAATTTTTTGCCAGTTCAAATATTACATGCACTTTATCGGGCACTTCTTTTAGTTTATGCAGGCATAAAACTTTTTCGTAGTAGTATAAAAGATGAGAACGTGTCAACGTATTTAAGTGATCGATGGCATACTGAAAAAGATATAAAAAAGTAAGGAACAAAGTAACATGCGGCTGATGGGTATCATTATTTGCAATACAGTCTTCAAAATAAACTTTTGCCCTTTGTTTTATTTTAACCAGCTCAATAAAAAATATATAAAATAAATTTTTTAATGCCGCAAGGTCAAATGAATTGTCAGGATAAATACAATCGTAACCTTCCTGGTCCAGTTGCCAGGCTTTGGTACAAATACAAAAATTGTTTTTTGGGGTTGCGATAAAAGGGCTGTAATCATTCAGTGGTGCAAGGCTTCCTTTATCGTATCCAATTAATTTGATCAGTGCATCCTGTTGCTTATTATCAATAATGGCAAGATGCAAATTATTTTTTATTGTGGTAATGATCTCTTCTTTTAATAAATGTCCATCGGGTAATTTTGTACAGGCCATTTGTATGCGGCGTGCAATGCTGTAAATGAGGTTAATAATTTCATCATAATAACCTGGCAGTGGATCTACTTCGCATGCATATTCGGGTTCGCAATCTTTTTTAGTAAAATAATTATTTACCTGTTCTTCTAAATTTTTAAAAGCGGTTTCAATACTATCCGTATCAATGGTAGCTAACTGTGCCAGCAAAATACAGGGATCGTTTTCGTAAAAACAACTCCAGTCGCCTTCGGGTTTATTTTCAGTATTATAATAATTAATTAATTTGCTGTACTCCGTTGCAAACGAAAGTATGTCTTCAGTTTTCCTGTCATCAATTTTTGCATTTTGCGGCAGCAGCGCTTTAAGCAAACGTTCTTTCTGGCTGATGCCATCTCTCTGTAACGGGTTTTTTATTATTGCACACATAGCTTTTATTTTGGCTGTTGTTCAGCTTCTTTTAAATAAAACGGGTACACTAAATTGTACCTTGAGTTGGTGGTACGAATTACATACTCCATTTCTATAAGTAATAAACCTTCCAGTACCTGATCGGTTTTTATTTCTATTTTTTTAAGATCGATCCTTGGCTCGTGATAAAGAATTGCTTTTTCAATCAAGTCCTTTACAAAAGTGATGAGTGATGTATTGATAGGTTCAAACAACAGCACGTCTAAATTGCAGCCATACTCGGGTTGCATAATTCTTTCGCCGTGCCGGGTAGATAAAAGAATTTTTAAACTCTGTTCAATATCCTCTTCATCGGATACCATTTGTACCCTGCAGGGATTTTTATAAAATGTTGGAGGAAAAGACCAGCCAACACCGAGAAAAGATTTTTTTGCTTCCATAAACTTTACTTTTTTAACGCAGAGAAAAGAGAGAAAGAGATTTCGCTGAGTTAATTTGAAATAAAATACATCATCTACCCTCCAATCATCACGGTAAAACTTCCCAGAGTTATTGAACCGCCGTGTGCAGTTGTATCTCCCATTCTTGCTGCAGGCATTCCTCCAATTAATACTGTTGCCGAACCTTTTACAATACTATCGGGCGGGCCCACACAGGTTAATAAATCACCCATTCTTGCTGCAGGCTTTCCTTCAATTAAAACAGTTATACAGCCCGGCGGATTTACTGGTCCACCAACATGCGGCACCGGCGGTGTTCCCGGTGTTGACATTGGGCATGTATGCATATCTCCTACTCTTGCTGCGCCTGGCATAAAATATTTTTAGTTAATCATTACTGTTCCGCCTTTTATTTCTGTTTGTCCGCTGCTTTGCATTGCTGCTTTTGTGTTTCCTTTTGCCGAAAATTCACTGGTTGCCTCTGCTTCTATTTTTACCCCTTTAATGCTTACATTATTGGCTGCTTTTAAGATCAGGTCTTTTGTACTCTCCACAGTTATGCCATCACTGTTCATGGTTATCTTATTATTATTCTGATCCTGCAATACAATACTTCCTTCATCATCATTAATTACAATTTTATTTTCTGCCGGTGTTTGCAGGGTAATGATTTTTTTATCATCGTCAAAAGTCAATTTCAATTTGCTACGGGTTACAAAACCTTTAATGTGGTTATCATCTTTTTCAGGAAAAACATCAGTAGGCACAGGCAATGCACTGCTGTTAAACATCCCCAGCACTACTGCATGCCTTGGATCATCATTTATAAATCCTACAATTACTTCATCATTTACTTCGGGCCTGAAAAAAGAACAGCGTTCGTTACCGGCATCTACACAAGCCACTCTTGCCCAAATACCATCTGCGGCTGCATCAATTACGGGTACACGTACCTGTATTCTGTGTTCTCCATCCGGATCATTTTCTAACTGCGTAACAATACCAATTTGTAAACCCGATATTGCAGGGATTAAACCTGCTGCCGGCAAACCAGATACGTCATCTTCCTGTGCAAACCATTTTGTTGTAAGGCCTACATTAATATCGGTGTACCAATTGCCATCGCTGATGCTGTGGCGTACAGTTGATACAAATGCAATTCCGTTAAAGCGGTCACCTACTCCCTGCAACTCTACCAAACTGCCGGGCTTTACCTCTGCAAAGCCCAAAAATTTTACACGCCCTTTTATTTTTGATAACTTGCTTTTTAATAATTGTGCACTTGCCCATCCCCGCAATTCCTGATCGTTTATACTACCGGAGTGAAATAATTTATAGGTATCTAAACCTAACACCCCCGATAAATTGCTGCTGCTGATATTGCCGCCTTCCTGCAATACGGGTTCCACTGCATCCTGTTCGGATAATTCCTGGTTGGCATAATTCCATCCCGATGCTGATACACCAGCGTACTGATAAGTGGAATCCATCATCGCTTCCAGTTCTAAAATATTTCCACCATACTGCAACAGTGCAACAGGTTGTTGTGTAAAATCCGGCTTTTTAATTTTTACAGTTCCATCATCAGGCATTACTAATTTGCCGCTCACTTCTGCACGGCAAACAATAAAATCCCAGTCGGTTGAATAATACTGTACCACTTCTTTGTGTGTTGCATCAGTTGTATCAGCAGTAATATCGCTTTGTATATTATAAGTGTTTAAAATTTCTTCTACCACATCTGTATCCCTGCTGTCAAAAAAATATTTATTCTTTCTGCCAGCTGTTGTTTTTACCACCACATCTTTACATTCTATTTCTAATAAAGAATGCCTGTCTCTCAAAATTTTTATCCCATGTTTTACTATGATGCCTTTAAAAATGGTGCTCTCATCAGAATGATACCCGGCTTGTATTTCAATTTCGTTTCCCGGTTTAAATGTATCCTGATTACTTACTGCAAAATCCTCTGTTGCCACATCGCCATCCTGTATAATTAATTTTGCCCAGGGAATTTTATTTACTTCTTTATTAACTGCAATAGACACCACGCCAATTTCGTTACCCACCGGCGTCCCGTTTACCAAAATGGAAAACGTTACCAGGTCGGTATTTTGTTGATTGGGTAAAAGGCGGAGGTTGGGCATATTTATTTTCTTGAATTATTTTTCTGCAATCGTTTTTGTTTATTAATCAGTCTTCAACAATATTTCGATAAGTTCAATAAGGCAAAGACTGTCAGTTTTTAAATAATGACCTATACTTTTACAAACATTGCTTTATCAACTTTATTTATTTTTTTCAATGGGAGGAAAAACAATTTTATCACCCACTTTTAATTTTCTAAAATTATTAAGGTTGTTTACCCTTGCCAGCTCCATGTAATATTTTGAATCTTTATAAATGTTATAACTCATTAGATCCAGCCTGTCGGTTGCAGTAATTGTTCTTACGTGGGTTACATCTGGTGAGCTGAGAAAATTTTGCAACTGTTCCAGTGCCGGTGTGGTGTATTCTGTAAAGCTTGCTTTTAATGTTGCCCTTAGTGGTGTACCATCGGGACGAAATAATGTATAATCAATAGTTAATGATGTAAGCACACAACGGGCTAAAAATGTTCCCCACTGAATTATAAGATAAGTTGGCCGGTGTGTATCTCCAATAAATCCGCAGGTGGCCCTGAATAAAATTACATCTGCAAGCACTTCTCTTTTTTCTCCGGATGCACCTGTACCATCAACCAAAAAATCAAAATTAAAAGTTCGGGGTTGCTCCCGGTTAAAACGCTGTTCGCTGCCGGTAGCACCATGTCTTCTGTCGTTGTTAAACAAACTTTGTTTGGTAGTGCTGTATTTTTCAGGATTAAACATACCAACGTAAATACTGAATGGTAAACCCAGCGAAGATTCGGTAGCTTCCTTAAAACCGATGATCTTTATTTTATCTAAAAAACCACTCATAACATTATTTTTTTAGCGTTCTTCCCTGCGGCGTAAAACTTCCAGCATCTGATCCACAGCTTCTTCAATTAACTGTTGCCTTTGAAAATTATCATCTTCATTTGCATTACCTGTTATTGCAGCAGCAGCTGCTGTGCCCTGCTCCTGCACATTGGCACGAACTACTATTTCTAAAATTTCTACAGGCATAACTTTAAGCCACTTTAAAATATTGATAACTCAGTTCCATTGTTTCCACCACTATTTTACTTTCCTGTGCATTAAAATCACTCACCGACCATTTTTTAGGCCATGCGTTAACGATATTGTAGGTTTGTAAAGGCGTATTTTTTTCGTTAAGCAGTGTTACCACAACAGTAATTGGTTTTATGTCTAAGTTTTCAATAGCATCTTTACACCATTTTACAATGGCAGAGTTTACTATCAATCCTCTTTTTAAAACCAGGTCGGTGTACTTTGCCCTTGTGGGCAGCGTTTGAGAAAAACGGTTTTCACCACCCTGCCTTACTTCTTCGGTAAGTAACTCGGCATTAAAACCATTTACTTCCTGAAACATAGCATCGGCACTGCCCACTCCGCCAAGCTGAAACTCAACACGGAAAAAAAAACCTACCGGTGGATAAATATTTGCCATAGTTAATCGCCGTTTTGCATTACCAAACCTTCGTGTGCCAGTTCAATACTTTCGATAGCCACACCATTGTCATCGCTTTTTAAATCGGTGGATTGCACTTTTGATGGCCATGCATTTTTTATTTTCCATACCACTACCGGCTCATGATTTTCGTTGAGCAGGCTGATGGTCACATCACGCCTTTCGATTGTGTTTAGTGCAACAGTATTCCACCATTTAAAGTAATCGTTGTCGCCCTGAAAAATGCCACGTTTCATTGTAATGTTGCCAAACTTTTGCATGCCGGGCATTTTTATTTTATGAAATTCCGGGCTGCTGCCGTCACGGTATTCCACCACATCTGTTTCTACAGATAAACCGCTTACTTCTGAAAACCCAATTTTTGCGCCACCCCACTCCACACGGAAGTGAAATTTTGGTAAGGGATAGTTTGCCATAATATTATTTGTTTAGTTTGATTGAAAATATTTTGAATGCAGACGACCGACCACTGACAACAGACAACCACGCTTTACTGAGGCCTGTAGTCTGTGGTCTATCGGCCTGTTCTATGATTCCTGCATTTTGTGAGAAAACTTGAGCACAATAAATTCTGCCGGACGAACCACTGCCATTCCAATTTCCACATTCATGTATCCTTCCAGTATATCCTGCGCCGTCATGGTTATATTAAGTCCCACTTTTACATAAAAAGCATGTTCGGGCTTTGCGCCTGCCAATGCACCCTGCCTCCATAAAACGGTTAAATAATTTTCTATCATGGCCCTTACCTTAACCCAGGTGTTGGCATCGTTGGGTTCAAACACAAATTGGTAAGTAGCTTTTTTTACCGATTCTTCCACCATATTAAAAAAGCGGCGGACAGAAACATAACGCCATTCATTATCGTTACCGGCTAAAGTTCTTGCACCCCAAACCAATGTTCCTTTGCCAGTGAAAGCACGAATTACATTGATAGACTTGCCTGCAGTAACATCTACATTTAATCCATCCTGATCGGCATCAGTAACTTTTACATCCGGACCCACTACGTTGGAAACAGGAATATTTGCCGGGGCTTTCCATACACCACGGTCACGGTCAACCGATGCGTAAATACCGGCAACGCTTGATGCAGGAGGCAGCGTAATAAAAAAGCTGTTAAGTTTTGCTTTTACCTGGTTTGCCAAACTGTTATCAACAGCTTTTATACCATCGAGTGAAGCGCCGCCAAGTGCTGTTACAATATTGGTGCGGCTATCGGTTATTTTTATATCTGCTTCTTTATAAGCATAGGGGAAAGTTGTTTTAATGTATGGATAATAACAGCCGCCATATTTCAATTCATCCAGAGTGCCAGCTACATTATTTCTGAATGTTGCTGCATTTTCTGCTATGGTATCCGTTTTATCCACCTTTACATCAATGATAGTAAAGCGGTCCTTTAATTCTTTGCATTGTTTTAATGCATCCGAAATTATTGCACCGTGGTTGGCATCATCCAAACCCAATATGGCTTCAGGAAAAATAATTAATGTTGGTTCGTCTTCTTTTTTTAAAGCATCCAGGCCTTCTTTTAATTTAGCCTTATCAATTGTACCTGCAGCCGCAGCGGTAGTACCCACCGAAATAATATAACATGGGCCGCCACCATTAGCAAAAAACATCTGCAAAGCATAATACATAATATGATTGCTGGGTGTTTTGCCTGCTGCAAAATTTACATCAATTACAGTTTTAACAGTGGCATCGCCGGTTAGGGTTACTTCAATATCTTTTTCAAATTCCGGCAACCCAAAATACTGCACATACTCCACCAGCGAAGTAATACGTGTGGGCAGCATGTTTAATTCATCGTTGTCTTTTTTTGCTTTTTCGGTATAACCAATAAATGCAGGAATTGCAGTTTCCACCTGCGCTACCGATGGAGGAAAGAGTGCTATCTCTTCAATATACACACCGGGTGTTTTGTAAGTTGCCATAATTATAATTTTTGTTAGTTAAAAATTTTGTTTATTTTTTAAGTGTCAATTTTTACATACATGTTGGATGCAAAAAAACCTGTTGCACCATCCAGCTCGAAAACTAATTTTTCTATTTCAGGGTTTTTTAAATTTTTTATTTGTTTACCGCCTGCAGTTTTTGTTGCAGTTAAAGTTGCCAACGGTGTTTCAGTTAGTGCAATGGCAGTTTGTGATTTAACCAGTACATCGCTGGCCGGTAAAAAATTTTGCGGTGTTGGCGAAGCATCAGTTACGCCAATGGCACCATTTTGAGAAATATATTTCCAGATAACAGAACGGTTTTTAAACCAGATGGTAAAAACGGGTTCGGGTATTTTAATATGATTACCTGATGTTAGTAATTGAAAATCTGCAGGCACTTTTTCAAAATGATGTATTTCAACAATGCCAAAAATATTTTGTTTTACCGCATTGGTATCCACATACACCCATGTATCATCTTCACTGTTAACAACAATTTTATATTTTCCCAAAGGTTTTTTAGAAAGGTCAATCGCTACTGTTTCCTGGTTTTGCGTAAATGTTTTTTCTACTGTTTCTACAAGATTATCATACTGCAGGTTTACATCAGTTTTATTTAAGCCAAATATTTTTATGGTGATATTACCCGCCGGGGTTTTTAATTTGTAATTGTAAGTGTCACCAGCAATTACCACTTCGTCTGCATCGCTTGCATATGGATTGTTAGCGCTTGTTTTTTGCCAGTAAGCAGCATTCGAAATATCTTTTGATGCAGCTGTACCATCACTTATGCGTATGGCTTCGTAAAAATTATTATCGGGTGCTTTTACTATATTGCCCGGTGCATAAATTTTGCTTATGGTATGAGGTAAAATTGAATTTGATAAACTTAATGTACTGCCTACTTTATTTTTAGAAAGATTACTGAAATAAAAACGTTTCTTTTCTGATTGCTTTAATCCTACTGCTGTAAAATTGGAGAAATGAGGGTTTTTTAAAATTAAGTACCAGCGAAAAACAACTTCTTTTTTAAAATCTAAAAACGGTGTTAGTTTAAAATCAGGAGGTGGTGTATCATTTATCTCTTTACTGGCATTAATAACCGTAAGCAATTTATTATTGTAATTTTTGTGCAGCACCTGCATATTTTTCATCATCAAACTGCAATCTTCTGATGGCACTATATCAAAATCGGTACACTTGTTATCATGCTTATTGTAATAATCATGTAATACCTGTATTGTAAATAAAGATTGAAATTGTACACTCATAAATTTTAATTTTCTGCCACACTTACATTTTTAATTAATTCGCCAACACCCGACTGTAAATTTTCATCAATAACCACCAGCCGCATTTTATACAACACCGATGGCAAATACTTACCTCCCAGCACTGCCCATAAATGATTCAGTTGCTCAAAGCCCAGCGTATGCAATTCCATCAATAATTTTTCAATACCGGCATCAAGCGCTGGTGAATTACTTGCAGTAAAAACATTGCGGTGCTGAAAAAAACGAATTACATAGGAGATATAGAGCAATGCTTCTTCGTAATGATTAGTGCTTTCAGAATCATTCTCGCCATGGTTGTAGGCAAAAAGACAATAGAGATTTAAATGAATAGGTGCGTTTTTATACACCACTTTATTATCATCAGTTTTATAAAAGTTATCGGGGTTTTTACTTATCCTGTCTTCTTCAATATTTACTAAAGAAAGAATTATTTTATTGGTGCTTCCGCCACCGCTGGTCTCCTGCAGTTTGGCAATATTGTCTAATACAATTTTACTGCTGCCCGAAAAAGACAATTTAGTTAAGAGATAATTATTGATCTCCTCTGTTATAAATTTTAATGCCTTGTCTATCATAAATTCATTTACTTCTTTTTTAGCAATACATTGCCTGTATCAACTTTTTTATTTTTTTAAAGTTGAATGCTAAACATACAGGTAACTGTTCATTTCATTAATGAACAATACACTTAAATGCTCTCATGCGGTGATTGCTGCGGCTTAGAAGAAAGGGATAAGGTATTTACAGGAAGTGGACTTGGGAATTACAATGCAAGATTAAAACATGTAAACTAATTTGTCAATACCCTAAACTGGTAATTTTTTTATTTAACATTCTGGTAAAATAAAAAACTAAGAAATCACTCTTCTCTTTATAAAATAAATATAACGTAAAATTTAGCTGAAATTATTACTGCCACTGAATTACAGCAAATCAGTATCTTGTAAAAAAGTATTTATGATGAGTAAAAAAAACATTAACGATTTTCCATTTATTTTATTTGAACGGCAATTTTACGATATCGAAATGATGAAAATACGGTGCAAAGATTTTTACACTTTTATGAATGAACGAAGGACCTGCCGTGATTTTAGTGACAAGCTAATACCAAAAGAAGTAATTGAAAATATAATCCTCACCGCATCCACTGCGCCCAGCGGTGCACACAAGCAACCGTGGGTATTTTGTGTGGTAAGCAACCCCGAAATAAAAAAACAAATACGCATTGAAGCAGAAAAAGCAGAATACGAAAGTTATAACGGCAGAATGCCCGAAGAATGGAAAAAAGATTTATTGCCTTTACAAACCGACTGGAAAAAAGAGTTTTTAGAAATTGCTCCGTACCTGGTTATTGTTTTTAAAAAGAGTTATGATTTTGATGCAACTGGAAATAAAACCAATACCTATTATGCCAATGAAAGCTGCGGTATTGCCTGCGGTTTTTTGTTAGCTGCCATACATAATGCAGGCCTGGTAGCACTTACGCATACACCCAGCCCTATGAATTTTTTAAGTACAATTTTAAAAAGGCCAGCTAATGAAAAAGCATTTTTGGTAATACCGGTTGGCTACGCAGCGGAAGAATGTTGGGTCCCGGATATAAAAAGGAAAGAGTTAAGTGAAGTGAGTGAATGGTATTAATTATATTAATTGTGCTAATTGCTGAATCTTTAACTACCAGAAAGGGCTGTACTTTGTTGCAAAGGTTAATATAATACTGCTGCTTTTAGGATTGACAGCGTCATGCTGAATGTCTAATCTTACTTTAAATCCTTTCCTCCGCCATTCATATCCGTAATATATATAACTTTTCAACCCGGAATAATTTTTATATTCCCCTTTTTTTTGTAACTGATGCTCTACGTATGTTTTTATTATTTGAAAATGCTTTTCGCCGTCAGTAAATTGATATCTGGAAATTTTTCTAGTCCCACTATCATTGTATAAAATATCCAACCAAAAATCAGAAAGATTACTATCTCCAATAAAATTAAAAAATACATTATCAAAACGTATAGTATCTATTGTAACAGGAATCAAACTATCCCTATTATTAATATACATAGTGTAAAAATCATCCTTCCATTTTTGATTTCCACTCGGTATTGGAGTTAATATTTTATTATACTTTGCCTTTGGTTCATCAATTTTAAAAATACCAATACTATTGTATTTAACTACCGAGCTGGGTATTTGAGAAAAACTTTCCAGTAGCAAAAAAAAAGAGAAAATTAAAATAACACAAAATCTCATAGCAGTAAATATTTTTAAGGTTTTCCTTCCACCACAATTACAATTTCTCCCTTTACCTGTTTATCATTGAAGTAATCATGCACTTCCTGTAAATTACCTCTTTTATTTTCTTCAAATTTTTTGGTAAGCTCACGGCTAACGCAACACTGTCTTTCGGCACCAAAATATTGAATAAATTCATTTAAAGTTTTAACAAGCCGCATGGGGCTTTCATAAAAAACCATTGTTCTTTCTTCTTCAGCTAATTTTTTCATCATGGTTTGACGGCCTTTTTTTAAAGGTAAAAAACCTTCAAAACAAAAACTGTTTATAGGCAAGCCACTGTTTACCAATGCCGGCACAAATGCTGTTGCACCAGGCAAACACTCTACCCTGATATTATTTTTTACGCAAGCCCGTACCAATAAAAAAGCAGGATCACTTATACCCGGTGTACCTGCATCCGTTAGTAATGCAATCGTTTTACCTGCAGCCAGCTGATCAGTTAAGTGTGCAACAATTTTATGTTCGTTGTGCTGATGGTAAGGAGAAATGGGTTTTTGTATTTGATAATGATTGAGTAAAACAGAAGACGTCCTGGTATCTTCTGCCAAAATTAAATCAACAGATTTTAAAACCTCCACTGCACGAAAAGTAAAATCGGCCAAATTACCTATAGGAGTGGGAATGATGTACAGCATAGCTGAATGTATGATTTATGATGTATGATGTATTATTTATGATACCTGCTCAGCAAATCATAAATCAGAAATCTAACATCAGAAATTTTTAAATGACTGTTAACTCGTAGTACTCCATTACCGGGTTTGCCAGCAATTTTTTTGCAGCTTCTTCTGCGGCGGTCAAGGCTTCTTCTTTGCTGCCGGCTTCAATTTGCAAATCAATATGTTTACCAATTCTTACATCGGCTACATTTTTAATTCCTAAATTCTGCAAACCACCCATTACCGCTTTACCCTGCGGATCTAATAAATCTTTAAGCGGCATAACTTTTACCTGTACTGTATAAATCATAATTATTTTTGTTTGTACACCAAAGATAAAATAATGTAAGCAATGAACACCACCGGTACTGCAATCCACTGCAGTAACAATGCTGCAATTACAGCAATTACAACTAAAATTATTTTGGGTAAATTATTTTTTAATGTAAAATTTTTAAATTTTAAAGCCATAATGGGCAGATTGCTTATCATTAACCAGGATAAAAAAATAATTATTGCGTACAATACCCACTTATTCAACAGCACATTTACCACAATATCTGTTGGCGAATGCCAGTATATTAAAGGAAAAGATGCAATCAATATTCCCACTGCCGGTGTTGGCACGCCTTTAAATCCGTACGATTGCGAAGCATCAATATTAAATTTTGCCAACCGGTAAGCCGCAGCACATGCAATTAATAATGCAGGCAGCAACCAAATTATCGAAGCATTCAATCCATCTTCCTGCTGTGCCACGCTCAATCTTAAAAATTGATACAGAATTAAAGATGGTGCCACACCAAAACTTACCACATCTGCCAATGAATCTAATTGCTTACCCATTTCGGAACTGGCATTAAATAAACGGGCAACAAAGCCATCTAAAAAATCAACCACGCCTGCAAGGCCAATAAATAAAGATGCCATCCATATTTTTTCAGGCATATCAATAAACTGAGCGCCTTCGGCATTGTATTGTATGGTAATGCCGTTTTGCAGTATTGCAATAATTGCAAGGCAGCCGAAAACTAAATTTAATAAAGTAAAGAGGTTGGGAATTTGTTTCATTGTTAAAAGACCACCGACGACAGACAACAGACGACTGTGATTATGTTTATTTTTTAATAGAATTTTTGAAAGCTTGAATTTTGATTACTAATATTTCTAAAGATGAACAAAATTTATCAAAGTCTTGCTGACTAGTATATTTTCTTTTTATAGCAAGATAAAGACAATTGACAACTTCTAAAGCAGAGCGTTGTGCATATCCTAAAAACTTTCCTTATTCAGGATCCGATTGACCAGTTGAACCCTCGGCAATATTTAGTGAAATTGAATCCGCTGCTCTTTTCATTTGAGATGTAAGAGAAAATATTTCTTCCTTTGGAAAATTTCTTGTTAAAGTATGTACATCATCCGCCATATCAATAGCCATTTTCCATACTGTCAACTTTTCAAATTTAAATGCCATATAACCTAAAATAAAAATTCAACGATGATTTATTATCAATTCTTATTGTCTGTCATAGTCGTCAATTGTCTGTTGTCAGTCGTCTGCTCTCACTTTTTCATCATCGTTTCAATATCTTCTGCAAGTATCGGAATATTTTTCATCAAATCTTTATTACCATTTTTGGTTATCCAAAAATTATTTTCAATTCTTACACCCATTTGTTCTTCCTCAATATAAATGCCGGGTTCAATGGTAAATACCATACCTGCTTTTACAGGTTCGGTTCTTGTACCTAAATCATGCACATCAATACCCAGATGATGACTGATGCCATGGTATAAATATTTTCTATACGCCCTGTTTTCAACGTCTTCATTCTTTACTTCGCTTTTACGCAGCAATCCAATTTTTAAAAATACCTGTGTGGCTTCTTCACCCACTTTATCGGTGTAATCAATTATACTTATACCGGGTTTTAAAATACCTGCAGCGTAATTATGTAAATGCAGGCAGGCATTGTAAACTGTTTTCTGTCTTCTTCCAAATTTTCCATTAACAGGAATTGTTCTTGTTAAATCGGCACAATAATTTCCATACTCTGCACCAAAATCCATCAATATTAATTCACCGTCTTTACATTCCCTGTTGTTTTCTACATAATGTAAAACTCTTGCATTGTTGCCGCTGGCAATAATAGAACCATAAGCAGGACCAGCACTTCTTTGCTTCATAAACTGATGATAAATTTCTGCTTCAATTTCATACTCCATTGCACCAGGTTTTATAAACTGCAGCAAATGCCTGAAAGTAGTATCAGTAATATCAATCGCCTTCTGCAAT
>NZ_JANMUN010000200.1:0-2967 GCF_031391665.1 Ferruginibacter sp. | reverse complement strand
TCAGAACGGCGAGCTCGTGCTGCGCGAGCGCATGAGCGCGTTCGGCTACGGCCGGCAACCGACGCCGATGGCACCCGGCGACGACGGCGGTGGGTGGAGCCCTGCGGTGGAAGAGGTGATCGCCGGCGACCGCACCGGCTATCGGCCGCCCCTCCTGCCGGACCTCTGCTACGAGGATACAAAATTTGTGGAGAACTATTTTAATAAAATGCATAGCGTAAATCCACTTCGTAGAATTACAAAAAAGGAAAGAATTTTTAATTTTAAGCTGCAATTTTTTCAAAAACTCCTCATTATCATACCAGTAAAAATAGTTTTCTTTGCAATGCAATGTCATTATTCATCACATCTTTAAATTCGGGCAGCAATGGTAACTGCTATTATATTGGCAACAGTAACGAAGCTGTGCTGGTAGATGTAGGTATTTCCTGCAGGGAAACAGAAAAACGGATGAAGCAACTGGGGCTTTCGATGAAAACAGTAAAGGCCATTTTTGTTTCTCACGAGCATGGCGATCATATAAAAGGTGTTTCTGTTTTAGCCAATAAATATCATTTACCCGTTTATATTACCAACATAACGGCTAAGCATGGCCCAATATTAATAAAACATCTTGCAAAAGAATTTAAAACAAATGAGGCTGTTGTAATTGGAGAATTATCAGTTACCCCTTTTACAAAAAAACATGACGCTGCCGATCCTCATAGCTTTATAATTACATGCAACAATGTAACCGCAGGTGTATTTACAGATATTGGTATTGCATGCCCCGAGGTTATACATTATTTTAAACAATGCCATGCTGTTTTTTTAGAATCTAATTATGATGAAGAGCTTTTAGAAAATGGAAGGTATCCATTGCATTTAAAAAACCGTATCCGTGGTGGTCAGGGACATTTATCCAACAGGCAGGCGCTTGAATTATTTAAAGCACACCGGCCACCTTTTATGACGCACATTTTATTATCTCATTTATCAAAAGAAAATAATACTCCCGAAATTGCAGTGCAATTATTTAATGGCCATGCAAATGATATTGCAATTATCACAGCATCACGTTACGAGGCTACGCCAGTTTACCATATTACAGCAAACGCAACATTTAGATCAACTGCAGTAACCAAATTATTAAAACCACAGCAGTTAGATTTATTTATGTAAAGGGATTATTTTAAAAAATATTTTTGTTGAAAAGAAGTTTTTACCTGCATAATTCTTTTATAATACCGGTGTGTTGCGGATACAAATCCGACAATTCTTTTGCGTTAGCAAGTTCAAAATCGGCAAAATCAAAGCTCGGGGCTACGGTGCAACCCACAAAACAAAAGCTGCTGCCGGGTGCAGGGCGGCTGGCAAACCAGCAATTGACCGGCACCACATATTGAAACAATTGCCCCTTATCAATATCATTTCCTAAATAAATTTGATCCAGTATTCCATTATGCTGAAGTACATATATCATTAGCGGATCTCTCATATAAAAATGCCAGCACTCATCACTTTTTATACGGTGAAAAGCAGAAAAATTCCCGGCCTCCAGTAAAAAATAAATAGCAGTAGAAAAAAACCTGTCTGCTGAAAACCTTTGTGGTAAAGCATTTGCAGCTATCGCTTCGCTGCTTTTATAGTTTTCTTTGTACCAGCCACCTTCGGGATGATTTTGTAAATTATATTTTTTTATCACCCCATTAACAGTAATCATCTCAATGTTTTTATGCCTGAAAGATACCAAATGAATGTAAAAAAAACTGGTGTAAACTGCTGCTCACACCCAAAATAAATCTTCATTAAAAAAGATATCGTTTCCCTGTGAATAACGTAAAATCTTTGTGGAAATATTTTTAACTAAATCGCTTTGTACAACCATTATAAATCAGCTATATTTGATACTTGTAATACTACACACTCATTAACATTCTAAAATTTAAAAAATGGCAACAAAGAAAAAGGTAAAAAAAGCTGCACCCAAAAAGGCAGCTCCTAAAAAAGCTGCAGCAAAAAAAGCGGCTCCAAAAAAAGCGGCTAAAAAGGCAGCACCAAAAAAAGCAGTAAAAAAAGCAGCACCAAAAAAAGTTGCTAAAAAGAAATCTGCACGCAAGCCATCTGCAGCATTTATGAAACCACTTACACCAAGTGCTGATTTAGCAGCGGTAGTAGGCAGCAAAGGATTACCACGTACAGAAGTGGTAAAAAAACTTTGGGTTTACATTAAAGCAAACAAATTGCAGGATCCAAAAAACAAACGTATGATTAATGCTGATGCTAAATTAAAACCAATTTTTGGTGGCAAAGCTCAGGTATCAATGTTTGATATGGCTAAGCTTATTTCAAACCATTTGAAATAATAAATTTTTCGAAAAAATTTAAGGGCATCATTTTGATGCCCTTTTTTATTAATTAATATCCTGCCCTTTCTCCAGCATAGGAATGTATTTTTCCAATGCATCTTTATTGGCTTTATCACTTGCCTGCACACGTGCCAGCTTTGCATGTTTTAATGCATTTTTAAAATCGCCATTGGCAGCGTAACCCCTCATTAATCCCATATTGGTAGTAAATACATTCGGATTTTTTTGTGCGTTTAGTTTAAAAGCCACCAACGCTTCTTTTACTTTTTTCTGCTGCAGTAATTGCCTGGCATAATTGTGCAGCTCCTGCATGGTTGCTAACGGCATTGCCTGTTGCATAATAGTATCTGCTTCAGCCTGCCTGTTTAGTTTGCTTAATACACCGGCTTTACTGCTAAGTGTTTTAAAATTTTTCTGCCCTATAAAATTTCCATTAACAGCATAATTGCTCCACTCAAGAGCTTCTTCCAGATTAGTATTATTATTCACACAAAAATTTGCGGCCTGTACCCATGCATCAGGTTCAAAGCCTTCATCATTTCTTAACTGTCTTCTAAAACTTTCAATTTGAGTTTTTACATAATCAACAGATATGGTAAAAGGAATTTTTAATTTTTCC
>NZ_JANMUN010000154.1:0-2655 GCF_031391665.1 Ferruginibacter sp. | reverse complement strand
GTCGTCCACTCCATGCTGATAGCGCTGCGTTCAATTTTAATGTAACTGCCGGGGCTCACTTCCATTTCTAAAGTATTGTCGTCATTTACTTTATTTACTTTACCATGTATGCCTGCAATGGTTACAATTTTATCACCTTTTTGTAAATCGTTTATAAACTGCTTTTGCTGCTTTGCTTTTTTTGCCTGCGGCCTTATCATAAAAAAATAAAACACTAAAATCATTCCACCCATCATTACTGGTGTAAACCAAGAACTGGTACCAGAACTTACCTGTAAAAAAATACTTAATAGTTGCATGTTGTTTTTATTATTTGGTTAAATAGTTTGTTTGTAAATGGCTAAAATAGATATTGTTTTTATTTTACTTCCCCAATCAATTTCAAAGGCGGAAAAATCGGCCTTGCATTTGATGTTACATTAATTACTTTTTCGTTGTGGCCTTTTTTTCCGCTACTGTTAAATACTACTTTAATAAAACCTGTTTCGCCGGGTAAAATTGGTTGTTCGGGTTTTTCGGGTATGGTACAGCCACAGGTTGCGCTTGCATCAAAAATTACCAATGGGTTAGTACCTGCATTTTTAAACCGGAAACTAAATGCTACTTTTTCTCCATCTGCAACGGTGCCAAAATTATACACACTGTCTATCATTTGCACTGCAGTGGTGTTTTTAAGTGCATCCTCTTCTGCCTGTTTTTTTTGCACTAACTTAATAGAATCTGTTTTAGAATCATCTGAAATTTTGTCTTTCCTTTTTACATCGCAAGAAAAAAGTGTGGCAGGAATTACAATAAATAAAAAATATTTTTTCATCAATAATTTTTTTCAAAGTTATTTACAAGGTGCTGTTTTTGTAACTCTTTTTATTAATTTTATTTTGCAGGGTAAGCTCTTTATGAATGTTATCCAGCAGGCCATTTACAAACTGGCCGCTTTGTACAGTGCTGTATTCTTTAGCCAGATCGATATATTCGTTAATGGTAACTTTTGTGGGGATGGTTTCAAAAAATAAAAATTCGCTAACACCCATTTGCAAAATTATTAAATCGAGTGCAGCTATACGGTCGGCATCCCAATTTTTTAATTTAGGTTTTATCAACTCCAGTGTTACTTCGCTTTTTTCTAATGTGGTTAACAAAAGGCTTTTTGCAAATTCTAATTTTTCTTTACTTACCATTTCGCCAAAATCGTAACTGCCGGGTTTTTGTAAAAAAGCCAGCACCAATTGCTGCATCATTTCGCCATCATCATCCCAATGAATAAAATTTTCTTCCAGGTGGGTTATAAAATTGTCGTTGGGTAAAAGGAGTGTACTAAAAATAAATTCCAAAATATCTTTTTCAGATTTTTTATCCCTCGATTGTTCTTCAATATATTCTTTATACTCGGCAGATTCTACCAGTTGCAGGTATATCTTCTTTAATAAATCGGCATCAATTATATGCTTTAATTTAAATTCAGCAACGGTTGGATTAAACCTGGGTTGCTCTACAATTTTCCACAGTATTTCGTTACCTGCAATTTTGGTGTTAACCGAAAGATCTTCTACCGAAGGTAAATTTTTAGAAGCCCTGTGCTTTGCAGCAGTTTCGGAGTAGCGGGCTACTTCGGTAATAAAATAAATTAAGTAAGTAAAAAGCTGGCGGCTCTGTTCTAATTTTTTATTTAAGATAGAAAGCGGTTCGCCGGGTTTTACTTCTCCACTCATGCTGTCAACGGTGTAAAGCGTTTGCATTACTTTTACCCTTATGTTTCTTCTGCTAATCATAATTTTAAGACGGCAAAGGTAAGTAATTTGGTTTGGTGTTTATAGTTTGATATTGCTTGTTTTAAAAATTACCCTGCCAAAAATGCCTGAAAGATTTTTTAAATATCTGCCGAATTTTCCAACATTCAACCTTTCATCATCTGCATTCAACCTAAAACTGACAACCTTTCTTTTAATTTTGTGTGGCACAGATTTAGCATACCTTTGCCGACCGAATTATTAAACCAATCAAAAACAATAGAGTTATGGCAACAAAGAAGTTAAGCATTACCCCATTGCACGACAGGGTTATTGTGAAACCAGCCGCTGCTGAAGAAAAATCTGCAGGCGGTATTATTATTCCTGATACAGCAAAAGAAAAACCACAGCGTGGTACTGTTTTGGCCGCTGGCCCTGGTAAAAAAGATGAACCTGTAACTGTAAAAACCGGCGATACCGTATTATATGGTAAGTATGCAGGCACCGAAATTACTGTTGAAGGACAGGATTATTTAATTATGAGGGAGAGTGATATTTTAGCGATAGTGTAAAGCCCCCTCCGCCCCCTGAAGGGGGAACTTAGCTCTTCTAAATTTAATTCATTTCAAAAAAATAAAACCTGTTTGCCCCTCAGGTTGTAAAGCCCCTTTAGGGGTTTGGGGTTGCATTTATTATGGCAAAAATGATATACTTCGATATTGAAGCAAGAAATAAAATGAAAAAAGGTGTTGACACTTTAGCCAACGCTGTAAAAGTAACACTTGGCCCCAAAGGTCGTAATGTAGTTATTGAGAAAAAATTTGGTGCACCACAAGTAACTAAAGATGGTGTAACCGTAGCAAAAGAAATTGAACTGGAAGACCCGATTGAAAATATGGGTGCTCAAATGGTGAAAGAAGTGGCCAGC
>NZ_JANMUN010000004.1:0-36733 GCF_031391665.1 Ferruginibacter sp. | reverse complement strand
CAAAAAGCCTATTTAGAAGAATTATCTTTTGGCCAAAAAGATCCGGAAGTAATAGATACTGCCGAAATAAAAAACGGAAAATTCATCCTTACCGGCATTGCTGCCGAAGAAGGAATTTACCGCATACGGTTGGAAAAACTGACTAATGGTTTTCTTTTTATCAATGATAACAACAATATAAATTTTACCGCCGATTTAAACGATGTAAGTTTAACCGGCCCTTCCTTTTCATCTGCTGCCAACAGTTCTTTAAAAAAATTTATTGGTATCCACGATAGCCTGATGAAAAAAGTTCAGGAATCTTATGCCGCATTAACGCAATTAAAACAAAGTGGCGCCAATGCCAGCGATAGTATTTCAGTAGCAACAGAAACTTCTTTCAACAGTGCAAAAGAAACCATGACAAAATTTTGTTTTAAATATGCCGATACAGCACAAAGCCCTGCCATGGCTTTGTTTGCTTCTACCGGTGCGCCAGTTGACATAAAACAAATTCAGTTGCCGCTGCAAAAATTAGTACAGCGTTTCCCAAAAAACAATGGCATAATATCTTTTGCCAATTTTGCAAAACAACAACTGGCAACCCAGGAGCAGCAGCAATTAGCAGCACAGCAACAACAATCTCAAAGTAAAGCTGCTATTGGCAGCATGGCTCCTGATATTACCATGAACGATGTAGACGATAAACCTTTTTCGTTAAGCCAGTTAAAAGGTAAATATGTACTGGTAGATTTTTGGGCCAGCTGGTGTGGCCCCTGCCGTGCCGAAAACCCTAATGTAGTGGCTGCCTACAATCAGTTTAAAAATAAAAATTTTACCGTGCTGGGTGTATCACTCGATAAGGATAAAGCATCCTGGTTAAAAGCAATACAGGATGATGGCCTAAGCTGGCAGCACATCAGCGATTTAAAATACTGGAGCAGTGCCGCAGTTGGCTTGTATGGTTTGAATGGAATACCGTACAATGTTTTGGTTGATCCGCAAGGGAAAATAATTGCCAATAATTTAAGGGGAGAAGAATTGTTGGGGAAGTTGGGAGAGGTGTTGAAATGAGTACAAGTAAATTATTGATTTATAAAAATTTATGCATTGGCTACAAGTTGTACTACAATTAATTATACAAAAAAAGCTGCTTTCCATTGAAGCAGCCTTTTTTAATTATGTTTTTTAATTAATTAACGTTGATCTATTACTAAACCTAACTGGCTATAGTTTACTGATGCTTTAATAGTTCCTGCATTATTTAAAGTAATGCCTACAAACTTACCCTCACCAGCTGTAGCAGTTTTTGCTAAAATTGGCAGATCTAAGAATCCGAATGAACTATTTTTAGGAATTGTTAATATTCCACTCAGTGCAGTAAAATCGGTACCAGATGCTGCAAGGCTTACGTTAAGTGTTGCTGCTGCTGCTGCTGGAGTTTGCCCGCTAATTGTAGCAGGCATTGCAAAAGTAGTAATTGGTGCAGTAGTAAATAAAGAATACCCCACTGTTTGGTCCTGGGCTGATTGTGCTCCAACCAAGTTCACTCTTAGCCTAATAGTTTGAACATACCTGCGCAATGTAGAATCTGTAGTGTTTGCTACTCTTCCATATCCGGGATTGCGACCGAGTATTGGATAGGTTAAGCCTGCAGCATTTGAATTTAAAGCAGTAGCATCAAATTCAGCTACAGCACCGGAAACAATAACAGGATCATTTTTAATACAGCCTGCAAAAAGGAATAGCGCTAATATAGTAGTTGTTATAATATTTTTTTTCATGTTTATTTATTTATTTTAATAACCGAGGTTTTGTTTAAGATTGGGATTACCATCTACATCACCCTGTAAAATTGGAGCCAGTATTCTGGTATCTGTAAATGCAACGGTATTATAGTGTGGTGCTTTAACTAAGTCTCTTCCAAGACGTTTAAAATCAAAAAATCTTTGACCTTCAAAGGCAAGTTCAATTCTACGCTGGCGAAAAATTTCGTCAAATAATACTGGTTGGGGGGCTGCATTATCTGCAATTTCCTGTGCCGAACCGGTATAGTCTGTATATCTTCTTGACTTAATAGCTTTTAGATCTGCTAATGCATTTGTTAGATTTAATACTGACGAACCAGCTGTAGCTTGTACTTCTGCACGTATCAGGTAAACTTCTGCAATTCTTATTACTGGTACATTGTCTAAATTGATTACGCCGCTCCTTCCAAGAAATTTTGTACACTCTACTTTGGCATTGCCTCTTCCGGAAGTTCCAGGCTCAAAAACTAAATTACGCACATCTGTGGTTCTTGTTGCGATAGATGCAGGTAAACTAAAATTGGCTATTGTCATACCCCCTGTTAATGCAATTCCAAGATCGTTAAGCAGTGTTATTGAAGGAACTAAATCGCCAAATCCGCCAGTAGCTGTTGTGTTACCGGGTGTAACTAAAGTTGAATATGACGTTTGTAAGGATTCATTAACTCCTATATTTTCTGTTGCAGTTGCAAAACGAATTTGAAACAATGCCTCAGGGTGATGTTCCGCTCTCCATCCTGCAACATAGCTCCCGGTGGTTGAAAGGCGGCTACCTACTAATGTAATACATGAATCAGCCCAGCGTTTAGCTTCGCTATAATTTTTGGTATATAAATTTACTCTTGCCAGCATTGCCTGGGCAGCGGCTTTACTTGCCAAACTTGTTGCAACTCCCGTAGCTGTGTTAAGCAATTTGGCATTAGCAAGAGTAAAGTCATCTACAATTTGTTTATAAACATCATCAATCGGAGGCCTGCTTGGTAAAAATGTAAGTGCAAAATCAGCAGTTTGAATACCTTTTGTAATAACAGGTACGCCACCTCTATCTTGTGCTGTTACAACAGCACCGGGTATGTAAGCGTAGGCCTTCATCATTTCAAAGTAAGATAAGGCTCGAAGGAACAACAGTTGCCCCTGCCACCTATCTGCCTCGACAGAAGTTACACCGGCTAATTTAGGTATTGCTTCTAAAGTAAGATTAATTTGATTGATACCACCGTAACCACTTGTCCAAATAGCTGTTGTAAAAGTAGCCCCTTGGTTATTTTGTGCTTCTGGTAAAAGCCTACCAGATTTATTGGTTGCAACACCATTATCTGAAAGTGCCTCAGCAACTGCTATTAAATCACGACCGTAAAGCCTTGCACTTTTAAAACGGGCATAAATTGCTGTTATAGATGCCTCAACGGCATCTTTAGAATTAAGCGCTGTAGCGGCATCGATAGATTGCCTTGGAGCAATTTCCAATTGCTTTTTACAGCTCATGATTGCAAATGCAAAAAAGCAACATGAAAAAATTTTAAAAATATTTTTATTCATTATAAATTAATTTAAGGTGATAATTTTATTAAAAGCCAACCTGAAGCCCCACAGTTATGTTTCGGGTTTGTGGTATTATACCAGTTGCAACTCCCACAAATTCTATATCGTAACTAAACCAGTCGCTGTAAGTCCAAAGATTAGTACCCTGCACATAAAATCTTGCATTGCTTAGTTTTAGTTTTGAAATTGCCTCAGTCGGAAAATTATAGGCTATTTCTAAATTTCTTAACCGAATATAATCTGCCTTAAAAAATGTACGGCTCCCGCCAGCAGAACCCGTGCTTTTGGCTTCTGTAGCTAAATTCTGCCTTGGTACTGATGTAAGCTGGCCAGGTGCTGTCCATCTGTTTTGATAAATGTCTGTAAGAAAATTTATACGTCCTGATGATTCACGTAGAAAATTTATTTGACCATCAGAAGTATATCTGCCATATTCATAATTAAAGAGCACATTTAAAGAAACGCCCTTATAAGTGAAGGTATTAGACAATCCGCCATAATAAGGAGCTAATAAAGTTGGTCCTATTACTACCCTGTCTTTTGGCAGCACCGAGTAAGTAAGGTTGCCCAAAGTATCTAACCACATTGCCCTCCCTGTAGCCGGGTTAACACCAGCATATCTTTGTGTGAATGCAATGCTAATTGGTTCTCCCACTCTAATAGTAGGATCACCTGGTAATATTTGATTACCACCATATAAAGCTTTTACTTTTTGGGCATTATATGCAAAATTAAAGTTTGCATTCCAGTTAAAACCTCCGGTTCTTTTTGCTTGTATAATATCGCCTTTTAATTCCATTTCAATACCTCTGTTTTCTGTTTTACCAACATTATAAGCAATTGAAGTAAAACCTGTGGTAGATTGAAGTGGCAAATTTATCAACACATCTTTAGTCTGTTTATTGTAAACTTCCGCTGTAATATTCGCCCTGCTATTAAATAAACCTAAATCTATCCCTATGTTTGAAAGCGTTGTAGTCTCCCATTTTAAATTAGGGTTAGCCAACTGCGAGTAAGCAATGCCAGCACCACCGTTGTAAATTCCACCACCACCAAATAACCCTAACGCATCAAAGTTTCCTATCTGATCGTTACCTGTTGATCCATAACTCAATCTTAGTCTTAGAGCAGAAATTGTTTTAGAATTGGCTAAAAAATTCTCTCTGTCAATATTCCATGCACCTTTTACACCATAAAATAAACCATATTGATTCCCGCTACCAAATCTTGAAGAGCCGTCGTAACGGCCAACAACGCCTATAATATATTTACTGTCGTAATTATAGTTTAAATCTCCAAACACAGCATTCCTTCTAAACCCACTAAAAAATTCACCTACTGCAACAGGTGTCGCTGCGTTTTGTAATGAGGTAAACTGAAAGGTAGGGAAGCCTTGTCCATTTGCAGTGATGCCAGCATTATTTTCCTGACGGTACTCATAACCTACACGTGAGTCAATTTTATGTTTATCACCAATTGTTTTAATAAAATTTAATGTCCCGTATGTATTAATGTTTGTATTCCAGTTACTTTGAACAAATACATTTCCTTTAAAATTAAACCCATCTGCTGTCCTTGCATCCCTTACAATTTTACCTTGTACAAGTCTGTAATCAAGACCAGTAAATGCTTTAAAAGTTAACCAGCTGTTTATTTTATAATCAAGGTTAAAATTACCAACCAATTGATTTGTTCTGTTAAAGCCGCTGTTGTAATCATTAACCTGAACAATATTTTGATTTAATGTACCACCCAAATTTGCAATGGCAGTACCCGGCACACCATAGTAACTACCATCGGGGTTGTAAATAGGAAAAGCAGGTATAATACCTGCAGCAGAAAAAGCGGGGTTTCCTAAGAAAGACCCAGATACTGCAAAAGGAGTGTTTTGATTAAATGTGCTTAAACTTATGGATGTGCCTATGGTTAATTTATCAGTAGCTTTATTAGTAAGATCAGCTCTTAAACCAGCTCTATTAAAATCCGCTTTTGTAATCGTGGTACTTTGTTTTGTTATATTTGCTGACACCCTGAAAGTAGTTTTTTCATTACCTCCACTTGCACTTAATTCATAATTTTTTATATTTCCGGTTCTAAATACTGCGTCCTGCCAATCGTAAGTTTTAAGTGCAGCAGCGGCAGAGTCGGCCTGATTATCTGTAAAACCAGATGCTCCAGGTACCCTTAATTCGGTTAAAACTGTACGTTTTGAAGATAAAGTATTGATGGGTAAACTGGAGGCATTGGAAGTTGCTTCTAACCTAAGTTGATAATATTGCTGTGAATTTGTTGTCTCCAGTTTTTTTAAGATTGTCGCTTGACCGTTATAAGCATTTAAGGAGAATTTAGTTTTACCTGGTCTGCCTTTTTTAGTTGTAATAATGACAACACCGTTTGCCGCATTTGAACCATAAATAGCTGCTGACGCTGCATCTTTTATAACATCTAATGATTGAATATCATCAGGATTTAAAAAAGCTAAAGGGTTAGATTGTGTAAAGCCTGCATCGTCCCTGTTATTCAACTGAATACCATCCACAATATATAGTGGACTGTTACCAGCATTAAGAGATCCTGCACCCCTTATGCGTACATTAATTGCTCCACCGGGAATACCGTTATTAGCTTGTACCAAAACACCAGCTGCCTGTCCTTGCAATCCTTTGTCAACTGAAATATTTGGCTTATTTTCTAATTGAGCTGCAGAAATTGTTGTAATTGCCCCCGCCTCATCTCTTCTTTTACGGGTAGCACCATAACCAGTAACAACCACTTCTTGTAAATTACCTCCTTTATCTTTTAATACAATATTTAAAATGTTGCCTGTAATAGGAACTTCCTGCGTTACCATATCTACTGATGAAACTATCAGTATTTTTGCGGTTTCCGAAACAGTTATTGAAAAAATACCAGCAGTATTAGAAGAAGTTCCTACTGAACTTCCTTTTACTGTTACTGATGCCTTTTCTACAGGGTTACCTTTACTATCTGTAATTGTACCGGTAACTGTACGATTTTGTGCCATTACTTGCGTTAATGCAAAAAACGAGCACATTAATAAAATTAAAGTTTTTCTCATTTGCTTGTTAGTTTAGTGTTAAAACAAAGATAATTCACAATTGTTATAATTTAATAACGTAAGGCAATTATTTAGGCGCTTTAGCTGCTTATCTCTATATAAATGGAGTTCCTCTCAAAACTTACACCATCACCTTACAAAATAAATTGAGGCTGTCTCGGAAGTACAAAACAGCCTCAATTTATGTATAAAAATTAGCTGCTTAGTTTTGCACAGCAAGCCCATTGTACAATAACTCTGTAGCTGGTATTGGCCAAACATAGTTTTGTGCTGATGGCGGCACTGCTGCCAGCGATCCCTTTGCAGGAAACGCTAAAACCAAACGCTGTAAATCAATAGAGCGGTGACCTTCACCTAATAACTCAATATTACGCTCATTTAAAATAATATTTACTAAATCTGCCTGGGTTAATGGGGTATGCGTAGTGGTAGCATCGCTGCGTTGACGCACTGCATTTACTAAAGCCAGTGCCCTTACATCTATAACAGTATTTTGGCGGGCTAAGGCTTCAGCCAGGTTAAGCAATACCTCACTGTAGCGTATTATAGCTACCCAGTTGCTTACATCATCGTTATACTTTTGATACCGTTGCGATGAAGTAACCAGTGTTTTTCTGGCATCAGTTGATTTCCAGTTGGCATCTGCAATTATACCAGCAGGGTTTAAACCAAACTCTGAGTTATGATATGATGATAAACCGTTTTGAGTGCCTGGTTGGTTAGTAACCGTCATCGGCAAACTAAATATAGATTCAGTAGTGGTATAAGGTGTACGGAATACATTAACAAAGTTTGCATTTAAACTGTGGTTAACCCCTGTGGTACCTGCAGTAAAAGGGCCAGTAGCAGGTACAATTTTATTTGCCTCGGTAATTACTGCGGGATAATTACCCATATGCAAATACACCCTTGTTTTAAATGCAATGGCTGCATTTTTATGTGCTCTAACCACATTGCTGTCTCCGCTTGCATATTTAGCAGGCAGATTATTTTCTGCAAAAGTTAGATCATCCAAAATTTGTGTAAATACCTGTGCCTGTGTGGCTCTTGCCAAAGCTTCGCCACCACTACCTTTTGCTGCTGTTAACCTAAGTGGTATGCCTAAAGAGGCACCGGCATCGGCTGTGTACGATTTCTTTCCGTACAAAGTAGTGAGGTAAAAATAACTAACCGCCCTGCAGAATCTTGCCTCGGCTTTATAAGCACTTGCTTTTGCGGCACTAATAACACCGGCATTTGCATCAATACCCTCCAACACCACATTGGCCCGGTTAATGGCAGCATAACCAGCACCCCACATACCTTCTACCTGATTATCGGTAGATACTACAGAATAATTCCAAACACCCAATGCAGTTACGCCATTACCGGTAACATTTAACCAGTTTTCGCCTCTTACATCATTATATACTAAACCGCGGCCTCCTAAAAAATTGCCATTTTTCATTGCGGCGTAAATTCCGTTAACCTGTTGCTCTATTCTATCTGGTGTGGCAAATGCCACCAAATCCGACAAGTTAGTTTGTGGTACCGGACTCAGTTTCTCTTTTTTACAGCTTACTGCCAGTGCTGCAATTGCAACAAGAATAAGTGTATTGTTTATTATTTTATTTATGTTCATATAAAAAATTCTTTAGCAGTTTAGAAAATTAAGTTTACACCTATAGTTAATGTACGGGATTGGCCGATGGTATTTCTGTCAACACCAGGCGTAAGTGCAGTATTACCATTTACAGAAATTTCAGGGTCGCTACCCGGGTAATTGGTAATGGTAAAAGGATTAGTCATTTGTGCATACATACGTACACTGGTAATCTTAGCCATTCCCATTAGTTTGGCTGGTAACGTGTAGCCAAGTGCTATATTTCTAAACTTAACAAAATTGCCATTATACAAATTGGCATCTATTGGAAATGCAGAGCCGTTAGAAATATTATCATTATAAATTAATTTTGGAATATCTGTTACATCCCCGGCTTTTTGCCATCTTCTTAATACTTCTGTGGAGTTGTTCCAAAAGCGTTGATCTAATAAACCTGCACGGCTGCCAAAGTATACTTTGTTACCTAGGCTGTAAATAGCATCAATAGAAACATCGAATCCTTTATAAGCCACATTAGTGCCTATACCACCGTATACTGTTGGTAGTGCATTGCCAGCCATATAACCGTCTTTAGCAATGTCAATTGCCGGTGCGGTAGAACCATCTGCAAATTTATAACGGGTGGCTGTGGGTTGAGAAAAATCAAAATACACATTCTGGCCTGCAGCATTTACGAATATTCTTCTGCCAGTAGCGGCGTCAACACCATTTGATTTTACAACAAAAAAAGTACCTATGGAGTAGCCGGTCCTTGTCATGTTTGTATTTTCTAATTGGGTTGTACCAATAATTTGTGGTACACCATTAGCTAATTCAGTTACTTCGTTTTTAAGTGTAGAGAGGTTAAAGTAAGTATTCCAGTTTAAATCATTCTTTCTAATAATTGCGGCATTAATGTTTAATTCAATACCCTTATTGTACATAGCTGCTGCGTTGGACTGAATGCTGTTACCCGGAATACCCATACTTGGAGGAGTAGGTACATTAATAATCAATCCACTTAAATCTGTTTTATAATATGAAAATTCACCTGTAATCCGGTCATCAAATAATCCGAAGTCAAAACCAACATCTAACTTATTACTGGTCTCCCATGTAAGATTTTGATTACCTGCCTGAGAGTAAAATAATGTGGAATAACCATTGCCATACAAACCAGAGCTGAATGTAGAGAGTGAACCAAAATTACCAACTGCGGACAGGTTACCAACAGTACCGTAACTACCCCTGAGTTTGAATTTATTAAGCACTTTAGCCATTTTACTATCCTTATAAAAACTTTCGTCACTAAGGTTCCAGCCTAACGATACACCACCAAAATTACCCCACTTTTTTCCATCGGCAAATGCAGAATAACCATCTCTTCGGATGTTTCCTGCAATATAATACCTGTTTTTATAATTGTAATTTAACCTGCCAAAGAAAGATAAAAGGTAATTTTCAGTAATAAGGTTACCAATAGGGTTATCGTTTTGAGAATAGCCACCCTGGTATTCGTTATAAAAATTTTCGGTTAACCCAGAGCGTGAAGCACCCCAACGGTCAGTTTTATTAGATAGTTCTTCCGAACCAGCCAAAACATTAAAATTATGGGTATTATTAATAGACTTGTCGTAGGTTAAGGTATTTTGAAAATTAACAATATTGTTTTTGGCAAAAATGTTAAACGCACGCCCATCATCAGTTAGTGCTGTGGTTTGTATACCATCGCCATGCAGCGCATTCTGGAAAGACTTGTCCTCTGTACTTAAATAATTAGCACTGTATTGAATACGATAGATTAAGCCTTTTACAATTTTCACTTCGGCATTAACATCTGCAATCAACTGATCGTTTACTGATGAGAAAAGATTTATATCCCTAACCATTGCTGGGTTGGTAAAACCAGAGCGATCAAAGTTTTTGCCGCGGCCAATTTGGTTAAAACTGTTGCGGAGTGTTTGGTTATTTTGGCCAGTGTAAACTATATTGGGATTGCCAATATAATTATAACTGCCATCCGCTAAAAATGGAGAAATATTTGGTGCAGTAACAAAAGCCAAACGGGCAGCACCAGATGTATTAAATGGTGTACCAGGTAAAGAACCTGAGTTAGGAGCAAATGCGGTACCTCTGCTAAAATTAATGCTACCACCAATTTTAAGCCATTCGTTTACCTTTTGATCAACATTCATTCTAATTTGCTTTCTGTCAAAAGTGTTGGTTTGCAAAATACCATTCTGTTTTGTATAGTTTGTACTAAAAAAATAACGAGTACCCTGATTGGCACCGCTAATACTTATATTATGATTATGCTGCATCCCTTTTTGATATACATAATCTGCCCAACGTGTATCAACTGGCCGACCGTTAATATTATCCATAAAGAAAATTGGCTGCCCTGCCGCAGGTGGTGTTAAACCTAAGCCTGGAACCAACCCGCTGGTTGGTATTTGATAGTTTGCATTAAGTACTGCTTCATTTTTTAAAGTAACGTAGTCTTGTGCACGCAGTACATCGAAAATATTAAACGCCTCTGTCCAGCCTACCCATGCATCATAAGTAATTTTTGCTTTGCCTGCCTTGCCTTTTTTAGTGGTAACCAGCATTACACCATTTGCAGCACGGCTGCCATAAATTGCAGAAGCAGCAGCATCTTTTAAAATTGTGATATCTTCAATATCCGAAGGATTGATAGATGCTAAGGCATTATTTGCAGCAGAGTTTGTAGAGGCATCACCGGTAAAAGCAGGCACACCATCAATAATTACTAATGGGAAAGAACTACCGTTTATAGAATTTACACCCCTTACCCTTACTACAGGGGGGTTATTTAATACACCATTAGGAATAATAACATTTAACCCGGCAGCTTTACCAGACAATAACTGGTCAAAACTTTGTGCAGGTATGTTTTTAATACTGTTGCTGTTGATAGTGGAAATGGCCGCAGTGGCATCTTTCCTTTTTTGTGTACCATAACCTATAACTACAACTTCTTCTAACTTAGAGTCAGCTGTTTTTAAGGTAACATTTAAAACTAATGATTGCCTGATTGCTCTTACTTCTGTTTGATAATTTACAAAAGAAAAAGTAAGATTTTTGACAGAAAGGGGGATACTTAATGAAAATTTACCGTCTTTGTCGGTTTGTGTACCCTGTTTTCCATCGGGAGAAATAACCGTAACCCCTTCTAATGGGGTGTTGTTTTCATTTGTTACCGTTCCTGTAATTGAACGGTTTTGTGCTACAGCAGTAAGTACAAATACAAGTACTGCTGATAATGTTAAAATCAGTTTTCTCATTTGCTTGTTAATTTAGTGTTGAAACAAAGATAATTGACAATTGTGATAATATTTTTTTAGCAGACAATTTTTTTTGCCTTTTAGCTGCTTTTAAAGCCGTTTATCCTTCGTTTTTGAAGATCTTTTATTAGTTAAACCCTGTTTTTTGGCCTTTTAGAACTACTCCCCAACAACAGCACCGGCAGCAAAATTAAATTGGTTAGCGTACCTACCAACAGCGTTAACGAAGTAAGCCAACCCAAAGCTTTAGTACCTCCAAACCCGCTAAAGCAAAAAATTATAAACCCTGCAATTAAAACCAGGGAGGTGTAAACTATACTTAACCCGGTATTTTTTATGGTGGCGCTTACAGTAGCGGTAACATCATTATTATAAGTGGGTAATTCCTGTTTATAGTTTACTAAAAACCTAATGGTGATGTCAATTGCAATACCGAGTGCCACGCTAAAAACCAATACTGTAGATGGCTTTAACGCAATGCCCACCCAGCCCATTACACCTGCAGTAATTACCAGCGGAATTAAATTGGGTATTAATGAGCATAATAAAATACGTGCCGATTTAAAAAGATACAGCATGCAAAAAGCTATTAATAGAAATGCCCAGAAAATACTTTCTTTTAATCCGTTTACAATAAACTTACTGCCCTCTAAAAAAGTAGAGCTTGAGCCGGTTACCGTTATATTATAGATTGTTTTTCCAGTGTCTTTAATTTCAATACTGTCGGTATTATTTAAAATTCTGTTGGCATTTAATGTAATTGAATCTACCACCGGGCCAAGTTCTTTTGTGCCCACATCTGCCATGCTCATGCTAATGCGTAAAAACTGCTCGGTAGAGTCAATAAATGAACCCACCAATTTTATGGATGCTGAATCGCCTGCTGTCATTTCTTTACTCTCCCGCCTTACATTAATCTGCCTTAATTTATCATGAAGGTCTTTTAATGGATTTCCAAATGCAGGTAAAGTATAGGTAGAATCGCCGCTACCTTCGCTTACAGCCTGGTAAGTAAATTTTATACCATCAACTACCGAAAGAGGCTTGGCAATATTTTTTTGCTTTGCTAAAAATGAATCCTGGAAAAAAGCAATTTTATTAATATCAACAGTAGATTTTAAAATGCCTTTTGGCTTTTTTGTGTCCAGCACAATTTCCAGTGGCATTACACCTTTAAAGTTGGTTTCAAAAAATTTAAGATCGGTATAAATTTTATCTGTTTTAGGTAAATCATCTACAATAAATGCCACACTTTTTAATTTAAAAATTCCGGCAACAGAAAAAATTAAAATGGCTGCTGTTACACCGTAAACAATTTTTTTATGGTGCATTACCCATTTTTCTATGCTTAATAAAAAAGAAGTAAGCCAGCGGTTGGTTAGATATTTTGTTTGCGATGCGTTGGGTGCAGGTAAATAACTGAGTGCTGCCGGTAATAAGATAAACGAGATAAAAAATATCATCATGATGCTTATGCCTGCCACTACCCCAAACTCTTTTAAAATAGCACTTTTGGTTAAAGCAAAAACAGCAAAGCCAATGGCAGCAGTAATGTTACAAAATAAAGTTACCACTCCCATTTTGCTTACCATATCCAACAGGGCTTTTTCTTTAAACCCCTGGAGGGTTGTACTTGATAACTGAAACGGACTTAAAGAACCCTCCAGGGGTTTTGTACCCGCTTGAAGTTTTAGCCAGGAAGTGTGGTATTTATTAATAAAATAAATGCAATTGGGAATGCCGATAACCACTACTAACGGTGGAATTAATGCTGTGAGTAAACTTATTTTGTAGCCGCACAATTGCAATACACCTAAACTCCAGACTACACCTAACAATACTACAAGCAGAGAAAGTAAAGTAGTACTCACTGATCTGAAAAATAACAATAAAATTAATGCACTTAAAACCAACGAGCCTATTAAAAAAAAGCTCATTTCTTTTTTTATCCTGTCACCTACAACTGTTCTTATTAGTGGCAGGCCGCTTAAATGCGTTTCTATTTTTGTTGATGCTTCAAATTCATTTACTGCATGTGTAATATCATCTACAATTTTTGTACGCTTTGCAGAGTTGAGTGCTTCTTTGTTAATTCTTACGGCCATTGCATAAGCCTGCTCATCGGGGTTGTATAATTTATATTTATAAAAAGAAAGGTTGAGAAATTTATTTTTAGCAGTATCCAACGATCCGCTTTCAATAATTTCATCTGAAAATATTTTTACAGGTACCAGTTTTTCTGTTGCTGAATCTTTTTGCAAAGTGATGGCTGCAGGTATGCTTAACACATCTTCTACATACTCCACATTTTTTAATTGTTTATGCAGCTGGTAATATTTTTTAAAAACCGCAGGATTAAAAAAAATGTCCGTTTTAATGCCCATTACCAAAACATTACCATCATCGCCAAACCTTTGCTGAAAAGCTTTATAATCTAAATATTTGGGGTTATCAACCGGAATGGCTTTTGCAAATTCGTAACCCAATTTTACTTTGCTGGCATAAAAGCCCATTACGCCAGATATTGCAAACAATACAATTAAAAGAATCAATCTGTTTTTAATTACAAAATTTCCTAAACGTTGCCACATAAATATTTTAGATTTACGATTTCGGATTTATGATTTATGATTTGCAAAGAACGTTAATTTGAATTGGATCGCATTAACTATTGCTACAGTAATGTTCGTTATTTTTGAAAAGACATAGCAATTGTCAGAGTACAAAACTCCCCTTTAGGGGCTGGGGGCATCATGACACACAAAACAAAAGGCATAGTATTACGAGCCATAAAATATGGCGAAACCAGTTTGGTGGTAACCATTTTTACCGAATTATTTGGTGTGCAAACCTATATGGTAAATGGAGTACGCAGTGCTAAAAAGGGTGCTGCAAAAGCCAATTATTTTCAGCCGGCAGCGGTGCTGGATTTAATAGTTTACCACAGCGAAAACAAACCCATGCACCGCATTAAAGAATTTAGCTGGGCTTTTTTATTTGATACCGTTTTAACTGATGTTATTAAAAACAGCATTGCCTCTTTTATGGTGGAGCTGTTGCAAAAATGTTTAAAGCAACCCGAAGCCAATGCCGATCTTTTTAATTTTTGTGAAGAAGCACTGACGGAATTAGATAAAAGCAGTAAAAAAGTGGGCGCCAATTTTCCTTTATTTTTTGCTTTGCACCTGGCCCATTTTTTTGGTTTTAGAATTGCAGATAATTACACTGCTGCAGATACTTTTTTAGATTTGCAGGAAGGTATTTTTATCAATCATCAGCCTGCACATCCGTATTTTATTGAGGGAGAAAGTGCCCGGCTTACATCGCAATTGCTTAAAGTAATGCAGCCTTACGAACTGGAAAGTTTTAGTTTAAACCACGAGATACGAAGGAAATTGTTGTTAAGTTACCAAAGTTATTATGCGTTGCATATTTCGGATTTTGGGCAAATGAAAACACTGATGGTGTTGCATGAGGTGCTGTAATACGTTGGCAACAGATTACACAGATTTACACGGATAAATACATTTGCATTCTTACAAAACCCTTTTTAAAGTTGAGGTTTTATCGACTTGCAGGTTTTCTATCCCCTCAATTAAAACAACACCCGGTTTTTTATTTTTTTCAAAACTGCCCAATACATTTTCCATTTGTAAAGCTTTGGCGCCATTAATTGTAGCCCATTGCAGCATGGTTTCTAATTTAATGTCAGAGAAATTTTTGTGGAGTGTTTTTATTTCTTCTAAAATATTTAATTGATGATTTGATGCAAGACTATCGGTGCCTATAACAATATTGCAGTCTTTTTCCATAAGCATATTTACATTGGGTAATGAGTTGGTGATATAGAGGTTGGCATTGGGGCAAAGGCAGAAAAAAATAGTTGATAGTTGATGGTTGATGGTTGCTTGTCCCGATTTTTTCGGGGATAGTTTTATAAATTCAATATCTTCTTTTTTTGTTGTAACATTATGAACTAAGATAGTGGATTGATTTTTATTAAGGTGAGGATACCAGCTTTGCAAACTGCTTTTTCCTGTTGGTGTAAAGAATGAAATATCAATGCCCATTTTTTGATAGAGGCGTAAAAAATCTCCGGTTTTATTTTTTATAAAGTCTTCTTCGGCTTCAGTTTCCTGATTGTGGATGGTTAGTATATTATTTGCAGTTGCGCTATTAATTAACTCAAACAATTTAGGGGAAACTGAGTATGGTGCATGTGGGCTTAATGTTGAACATTGAATGTTGAACATTGAATGTTGAACATTTTTTTCTTCTGATTGGTATTCTGACAAAATTGCTTTTGCTCTTTCAAACCTTTCATGTGCAGTTGCAGGCACAAAGCCACTTACTTCAATAAAATTATGATACAACAGCCGCTGTTTTTTCTTTTGCATAATGGTTAAGGTGTTATTACAAATATCTCCCACTGCAACAATACCGTTTTGCAACATTTCATTTTCTGCAGTTTCAATGGCAGCTAAAATTTGTTCTTCGGCAAAATGCCTTTCGGTAATAATTTTAAAAACAAAATCCACTAATCCTGTTTTCTCAGGTATCAATCCTTTTAAATGCGAAAGCTCTAAATGGCAATGGGCATTTACAAAACCGGGGCAAAGCAGGCCGTCAAAAAATTCAATATCATCACCAGCATCTTTTAAAGCAATAATTTCTTTTACAACCCCGCTGGCATTGGTAATTAAAACATTGCCTTGCGGCAACATGGCTTGTCCGGTAAAAATATTATGGGCCGAAAATTTTCTGTACAAAATGATTGGTTGATAAATTGTAAATTTGCCGTCCCGATAAGAATCGGGAAAAGCTAATTGCAAAACATAATTAAAGTTCAGCAAAGTTATGTGGTTGAAGAGTGCGACGCCAATGAAGTTTAATAGAATTGCAAAAGCCCGGTACAAAAAACAATAAAAACATAATAAATTTTCCCTACGGGGCACAGGCGTATGTTAGATAAATTAGATGCTATAAAAGGAAGGTTCGACAATTTAGGCGTTTCGCTTACCAATCCGGAGATTGTGAGCGACAATAAAAAATTTACTGCCATTAGTAAAGAATACCGCAGCCTTGAAAAAATTGTAAATGGCCGTAACGAATACGTGAAAGTTTTGGATGACATTGAATTTAATAAAGAAGTATTAAACAGCGACGATACCGAAATGCGTGAGCTGGCCAAGCAGGAACTGCCGGCTTTGGAAGAAAAGAAAATACAACTGGAAGTTTCTTTAAGGCAAATGCTGATACCCAAAGATCCATTTGATGAAAAAAATGCGATACTGGAAATTCGTGCCGGTACGGGTGGTGATGAAGCTTCGCTTTTTGCCGGTGATCTTTTAAGAATGTATTTAAAATATTTTGAGAAGAAGGGCTGGAAAACGGCTTTGCTTAGCGAAAGTGAAGGTACTGTTGGTGGCTATAAAGAAGTACAAATAGAAGTGGTGGGTGATGATGTGTACGGCACCCTGAAATTTGAAAGTGGTGTACACCGTGTACAGCGTGTGCCTAACACCGAAAGCCAGGGCCGTGTGCATACCAGTGCAGTAACGGTGGCCATAATGCCCGAGGCAGAAGAAGTAGATTTTGAGTTGAAAGAAAGCGACGTAAAAATGGAAACTGCCCGAAGCGGTGGTGCCGGCGGCCAAAATGTAAACAAAGTAGAAACTAAGGTTTTTTTAACCCACAAGCCTACAGGTATTGTGGTAATGTGCCAAACAGACCGGAGCCAGTTGGGTAATAAATTAAAGGCCATGGAAATGTTGCGTACAAAGCTTTATGATGAAGAAGTAAGAAAAGCGGAAGAAGCTATTTCGCACTTACGCAAAAGTTTGGTAAGCACCGGCGACAGGAGTGCTAAAATACGCACCTACAATTTTCCGCAGGGCCGTGTTACCGACCACAGAATTGGGCTTACAGTTTATAATTTAGACAGTGTTCTAAATGGCGAAATTCAGGAGTTTTTAGAGGCGCTGCAGTTTGCCGAAAATTCAGAAAAATTGGTTGCACAGAATTAATATTTAAGGTTGCAACTATTTTACAAATTCAGCTATCTTCATTCTGGAAAATTTTTCCATTAACCATTAAAACATCATTTATGTTAGAAGAATTATTTAACCTGGTAAAAGGATCGGCTAACGACACTGTTATCAATAACCCCGATGTACCCAACGAGCAAAATAATGAAGTAATTGCCGAGGCAACCAATACTGTAGCATCGGGCTTGCGCAATATGGTAGCAGGTGGGGGGTTGCAAAATATATTGTCTTTATTCGGCGGCAATAAAGGCCAGCAGGATGGTAAAAGCCTTTTAAGTAACCCAATTGTAAATATGATGGTGGGGCATTTTGCAGGTAAGCTTATGAGTAAGTTTAATTTAGGCGGCAACCAGGCTAACAATGTAGCCAGCGGCTTAATACCAAACGTACTAAGCAATCTTATTAATAATACTAACGACCCTAATAACAGCAGTTTTACTATTGATAAATTATTAAACTCTATTACCGGTGGCCAAAGTACACAGGTGGCAGAGCAGCAGCAGGCTGGCGGCAACAGTGGATTTAACTTTCAGGATTTGATTGGCAAATTTACCGGCGGACAGCAAGGCGGCGGTGGTGGGTTAATGGATATTGTATCTAAACTTGCAGGTGGTGCCCAAAGCCAGCAGCAGCAAAATGGCGGCGGTGGACTTATGGATCTAATAAAAGGCTTTATAAAATAAAAGCAAAGATTAAGATATTGTTAAAGCGTCCTGAAAACAGGACGTTTTTTATTTAAATTAAACCTATTAAATAACTTTATGTCGTATATTACAATAGCAACGGTTAACAGTAATGGTTATAAAGTTGCCGGGAATAAAAATAAATAGTTCTTTTTTGCGTTATCAGGTTGAATATTCAAGAGGAGAAAAGTTATTAAGTTATTCTTAACAATGAGGCAGTTACTTTTGGCATCTGATTTGCGTATCTATATACAGAACACACAACAACAAAAAATTTAAAATTTTCTCATAAGCAGTTAGTTTTGGTAAACGGCCCCTGTATCTACAGGGGCTTCTCTTTTGTACCTATTTAAAGCTGCTCTTCTCTACACTATTATGGAAATTACTGCCGCAAATTGAGGCGCTGTGAGGAATAAAATCCGCAACTGTATTCTTTTATTTACGACAAGTATTATTAATTACTATTACCATTTTACTTTACTTAAATAAAAATTAGTGCTTTACCTTTGCCTTCCAAATTATATAAGTGGCTACAGCAACATCAGAAAGAAAAAATTTTTTTAAGCGCCTTACCAACAAAGGCCAGCAGGAAGAACAAACCGAGATGACCTTTATGGATCATCTGGAAGCGTTGCGCTGGCATTTGATGCGTTCGGTAATTGTATGGCTGGTTGCTGCTATTGTAATTTTTGTTTTTATAGATTGGGTGTATGATAATATTATTCTGGCACCCAGCAGCGAAAAATTTGTTACTTATGGTGCATTGTGCAGTTTTGGCCATTGGTTAGGTATTGGCGATGGCCTGTGTATGCCTCCGGTAAAAATCGATTTTTTGGTTACCCAGGTTAATGGCACATTTACTTCTGCAATTAGTATTGCCATGATTGGTGCAGTTATAATTGCTTTCCCTTATATTTTTTATGAACTTTGGCTATTTGTAAAACCAGCTCTTTCGCCAAAAGAAAAAAAATATGCAAGAGGAAGTATTTTTTGGGTGTCGCTTTGTTTTTTTGCAGGTGCCGCTTTTGGCTATTATCTTTTAGCGCCATTTACTTTTAATTTTTTAGCTTCATTTACATTAGGTAAATCCGGGGCAATTTTATACAAACCCACCATTAACGATTATATAGACAGCCTTACCAATTTAATTTTAGGTTGCGGTATTGCTTTTGAATTGCCCATTCTTGCTTATGTTATGGCAAAAATTGGTTTTATTACTGCAGGATTTTTAAAAAAATATTCAAAATATGCCTTTGTAATCATCTTACTTATAGCTGCTATTATTACACCCTCACCCGATATTACCAGCCAGGTAATTGTAGCGCTTCCCTTATTACTACTCTACTGGATAAGTGTGTTGCTTGTTGCAAGAGTCGACCGTCAAAAAGCTAAAGAAGAGAAAGAGTGGAGCTAAGGGATTAATGGATAATTTTTAAATGGATAATGAATAATCGGGTGCTATTCAACCGGTATTATTTTTACTGCTGTAAGTAATTAATAAGCCTTAATTTTACAAAGGCATTATCCATTATTTCATTATCAATTATCCATTAAATTATGTCTCCTTTTAATTTAAAACTCCCCGTTGCTATAGGATGCGATCATGCAGGATTTGATTGCAAAGAAGACCTGATTTCATTTTTAGAAGGAGAAGGTGTTGCTTTTAAAGATTATGGTACTTACACTAAAGACTCAGTTGATTATCCTGATTTTGCTCACCCGGTATCAAGCGCTGTTGAAAAAGGCGAAGCAGCATTTGGTATTTTACTATGTGGCAGTGCCAATGGTGTTGCAATAACTGCAAACAAACACCAGGGTGTAAGAGCGGCTATTTGCTGGGGAGAAGAGCTGGCAGAACTGGCACGTAAACATAATGATGCCAACATCATTTGCATACCTGCCCGTTTTGTACGTGATGGCGATGCTGAAAAAATGCTGGACACTTTTATGAATACTGCTTTTGAAGGTGGAAGACATGCTAACAGGGTAAGTAAAATTTCCTGCTAAAACTGCCTGCACATGCGTTATAGCTTTCAAAGCATGAGGCAGCATAATTTAAAATCTATCTTTATCAGCAGTTTGTACCAATTGCTCTGGCCACTTGCCTTACTTGTTCTCATTCAATATATTTTTCCCGAAAGTAAATTTGCCAAAGACAAATGGCACCTGTACACTTTTTTAATTGTAGAAGTTTTTAATTTATTTGTAATTCTTACCGAAGATTCCATTAATGAAATCGTTTTAGACCAATCAAAAAAAAGAATTGAAATACTGTATTACAATATTTTTCAGGGCAATATGGAAGAAAAATATTTATTTTCGGATATTAACTTAAATATTGAAACTGGTTATAAAGAAGTTGATGTAAAGCAAATTACTTTTTACATAAAAAAAAGAGCAGATATAGTACTTAAAAGAAGTAAAGATGATTTTAGCAGCGGGGATATGCAAAGCCTGAAAGAAATACTTTACGCCATTACACAGCCTAAAAAATAACCACTTATCATTTTATTAATTTTTGCTTTTGCAGTTATTGTACTTTTAAAAAAATATTTTTTATGAAGAAATTGTTTTTATTTTCTCTATTGTTTTTTTGTTTTTCAATTGCTTTTACTCAAACAGGTGATCCATCAAAGTATGCAGCAGTAATTAATGTAGAAAATCTTAAAAAGCATTTAACCATAATTGCCGGCGATGAGTTTGAAGGAAGAGAAACCGGTACCGAAGGTCAGCGAAAAGCCGCTGCATATATAGAAGAACAGTTTAAAAAGATGGGTTTAAAATCGGCAGAAGCATTAAAAGGTTACCAGCAATATTATCCTTTATACCAGGATAGTTTAGTAAACACCGATTTAAGAGTTGATAAAACAACTGCTGTTTTTGGTAAAGATTTTATCAGCCCGATGAACACCAATGAAACAGGAAAGTTTAAAGGGAAGAAAATAATTTTTGTTGGCTATGGTATTGATAACGAAAAATACAGCGATTACACAGGGCTTGATGTAAAAGGAAAAATTGTAGTGTTCTTTTTGGGTGAACCAAAAAATGCAGCCGGCAACTATATTATTAGCGGCACCAAACGCAGCGGCGAATGGACTTTTCCCGGTATCAGTAAAAAATTAGCAGCTGCATCAGCAAAAGGAGCAACAGGTGCGTTGGTAATAAATCCCAATCAGGATGTATTTAATCAGCGTACAGTTGATGCCGGTAAAAAAACCGGCGTGTATTATCCAAGAAGTGTGGAGGGCAAAATGGTGAATTATGCTTTGCTTTCGCATGCCTTTGCAAAAAATATTATTGGTAATAATTTTGATACCATTTTAAAACTTACCAAAGCCGCACAGATAATAGATAAGCAATGGGCCATGGAAAAAAAAGTAAAAGCATCTTTTGCTTTTAATAAATACCGCAACACCATAAATGCAAGTAATGTAGTGGGCATAGTGGAAGGCACCGATAAAAAAGATGAGTATGTATTTTTAACTGCTCATTACGATCATTTGGGCAAACGTGATGGAAAAATTTATTACGGGGCCGATGATGATGGCAGCGGAACATGCGGTGTAATTGCAATGGCCGAAGCTTTTGCAAAAGCTGCAGCCGAAGGCAACAGGCCAAGAAGAACCATGGTTTTTATGACGGTTAGTGGCGAAGAAAAGGGACTTTGGGGAAGTGAGTATTACAGCGATCATCCATTTTTTCCTTTGGATAAAACAACTGTGGATTTAAATATTGATATGGTGGGCCGTATTGATACCGAAAGAAAAACTGCCGACACTATGAATTATGTTTATGTAATTGGCCACGATAAATTAAGCAGTGATTTGCCCATTATAAATGAAGCTGCCAATAATAAATTTACCAACCTGGTTTTAGATTATAAGTTTGATGACCCTAATGACCAGAACAGGATTTATTTCCGCAGCGATCATTATAATTTTGCCCGTAAAGGTGTACCCATTTTATTTTTTTACGACGGCATGTTAAAAGCAGATTATCATAAACCAACTGATACCGTTGATAAAATTACCTGGGATCTGTATGAGAAAAGAGTGCGTATGATTTTTTATACCGCCTGGGAAATGGCCAACCGGGATGCTATGTTAAAAAGAGATACACCCTTAAATATGGGAACAAGATAAAACTAAACCGCCGGCATAAAAAACTGGCGGTTTTTTTCTTGATTGAGTCGCCCCAAAAGGTTGACTCAATCAAGAAAATTTTGTACCCCTGCACTTTTATTACTGCCGGATATGTTTCTTATATTTAATTGCAAAACAAATGTAGATGGACATTAAGAAAGATGCCGCCGAAGATTCAATTGTTGATTTCATTGAGGATGATGAATACTATCAAATAAAAAAAGATAAACAGCAAATTGAAAATGCAACCTGGGGTATTTATATTTTTGCAATTGTTTCTTTACTGTTCTATGTTGTTTTTCTTTTAATAAACAATGCTGATTTTAACTGGCTATTCTTTGCAATTAATATTATTCTTATAGCGGTTTATTTTTGTTTGGCGGCCTTTAGCAATTATAAACCTTACACTGCTTTTATTGCTACTATTTGTTTTTTAGTCATTATTTTTTTTACTGGATGCTTTTTTTACATCGCAACTGAATATAAGAGGAACGGTTATAAAAATTATTTTGACAGTATATATTTCTATGCGGCTGCAGCCTGCAAAAAGGGTGCAGCTTTATGAGAACAAGAAGTAATTATAAATTGCTGCAGCTTTATTTCCCAAACATCTTTTGCATACTTACAAAAAGCCTGTCCACATTAAAATAAATGGCTTCAATATTAGCATCATTCTTTTCTAATTTCATTTTATCCATCGAGCCAAATTTGTTGTTTATTAAAGTTTGGCCTCCGCCAAATTTATAGCCTAAAAGAGAAATCATATCATACTCCTGATCTACACTAATTACATATATAGCAGTAGAATCTGTAAAACCATTTCCCGTTGACATTATTGCTTTTGCAACACCAAGCAGTTTTTTATAGTAAAGATCCGCCTGCTCTTTATCACCTTTTTTATCCAGTGCATTGGTAAGGGTATTTAAATCTCTCAGGTTAAAAGGAAACTCTGCTAAAATCTTTTTCTCCAGTTCAATTATTTTTTCTGTATTTTTTTCGCTTATATTTTTTCGTAACTCATCATTTAAAGCAGATTTACCATAAGGCGAATACCCATCCTTAAAACTAAATCCATAATACAGGTAACGGTATTCTTCTGTTGTTAATGCAGTATCATTATTGGTGTAGCGCTCTATTAGCTTAGTATAAAAAAAGGGAGAATCTTTGTCTTTAATTGTTTTTTCAATTTCGGCAAAATTTGGCTTATTAAATGTTTTTATATCGGTTTGGCTAAACCCTTTGAGTACAAACATAACTGCCAGTGCATTAAGCAATATCTTTTTAAGCATAATTGTTTTTTTTATTAGACACATTTATTTTTCAATTTACATAAAATAAATGCTACTTTTAAAATACATGTATACTTTAATTTACTTTATACTTTGGTAGCATTAATAAACGTTTTCATTTAAAACCATTAATATGGAATCAAATCAGGATAAACCGGAAGAGCAAATTCAGCAAGATCAAATTGCAGAATATCATGCCGATATACGCCAGATTGAACTGGAAGGATATGAGTTGGGTGTAAAAAAAGCAAGGAATGCATTGTTTTGGACTGCGGCTCTTTTAGTGATGTGGCAAGTTGTAGCCATTGCAAGACAGGAAGGTGATTTTGAAACAGAAACACTTTTATATTTAGCTCCTTTTATTATTGGCTTTATAATATTAGCTGTATGGACAAAACATAAACCTTATACAGCCATTGTAATTGGGCTTTGCCTTTTTATTGCTCACTGGGCATTGGTAGTTGTTACTAATGTTATGTATGGCGATCAAATAAATATCCTTAAATCTTTATTTGGTGGTATAATTGTGCGGATAATTATTTTGGTAAATCTTATTCGTCCACTAAAAGATGCTAAACAATTGCAATTAGCAAAAGAAGTGAAAACATTATAAGCTTATGAAAATGATTTTAGATTGCCGGTTATAATTTTTCGTATTCAATTATTAACTCACCTTTTTTCCCTTTGCGATTTTCTAATTCGCCGGTAAGTATTAAATGATCGTTTTTAAACGACACAATGAATTTATCCGCCTTATCTCCATTTTGAATAGTTAGTAAATTACTGGATGCATTAAATATATAGGTTCCTTTTTTATTAGTGTTTTTTCTTTTATTTGTTTCAATATAACCGCCTGATGGTAAAAACTCCTGTTCTGTATCTTTCATTTTTTTCAGCATCAATTCAGCCATAAACTGCATTAATTCTTTAGATGCTGCCGGGTCTTTATCATCTTTAACAATAACATCAAGGCTATCCGATAAAAATACAGTATCGGCTTTTATATCAGCGGTTATTATTTTATCCATAGTAAAATAAACTGGCTTCCATTTACCTGTAATTTTTTGCTGCGCAAAAGCAAATGAATTTAAAAATAAGCCTGCAATTATTAATATACTTTTCATAAAATAAAAATTAAAAAATTACCAACCCAATATCCATGCAAAAATTAATGGCGCCACAATGGTAGCATCACTTTCCACAATAAATTTTGGTGTGGCAATATCTAATTTGCCCCATGTAATTTTTTCATTGGGTACAGCGCCACTATAAGAGCCGTAAGAAGTTGTGGAATCAGAAATTTGACAGAAGTAACTCCAGAATGGAACATCATGCCACTCTAAATCCTGGTACATCATCGGTACCACACAAATGGGAAAATCGCCTGCAATACCGCCACCTATTTGAAAAAAGCCCACACCTTTTCCGCCACTATTATTCCTGTACCAATCGGCAAGCCATACCATATATTCAATACCACTTTTCATTGTGGTGGCTTTCATTTCATTCTTAATAATATAACTGGCAAAAATATTTCCCATGGTGCTGTCTTCCCAACCGGGTACAACAATTGGAATATTTTTTTTTGCAGCAGCCAGCATCCAGCTATTATTTGGGTCAATTTCGTAATACTGTTCCAGCACACCGCTCAGCAGCATTTTATACATATACTCGTGCGGAAAATATCTTTCGCCTTTGTCATCTGCATCTTTCCAAATTTTATGAATATGCTGCTGCAATCTTCTAAAAGCTTCTTCCTCGGGTATACAGGTATCGGTTACACGATTGTAATGGTTTTCTAAAAGATCCCATTCTTCCTGCGGAGATAAATCTCTGTAATTCGGTACCCTTTTATAATGGCTGTGTGCCACCAAATTCATAATATCTTCTTCTAAATTAGCCCCGGTACAACTAATGATGGACACTTTATCCTGGCGTATCATTTCTGCAAGGCTCAAGCCTAATTCTGCAGTGCTCATTGCACCTGCAAGTGTAATCATCATTTTTCCACCCTCATCTAAATGGGTTACATAACCTTTGGCAGCATCCATTAAAGCGGCCGCATTAAAATGGCGGTAATGATGTTCTATAAAATTTGAAACCGGACCTTTGTTCATAATTAATAATTAAGGGTGCAAATGTAATTTTTTTTACCAAGATAGGGCTTGATTTTCCAGCACCGGGTGAAATTCATTTTCAAAAGTAAAAGTAAAAATGATATTATCTTAAAATTCATCTTTCTGCAATCTTTGTATCTTTAAGTATTATTTAATTACAGCCAGAGGTAATTAAATACCCCAAAAGAAATTACAAGATGGAAAATAACACCTGGTGGCATGCCGTATATACTAAACCCAGATGGGAAAAAAAGGTAGCTGCATTGCTTGAAGCAAAAGGCATTGAATATTACTGCCCGTTAAATAAAGTGGTAAAGCAATGGAGCGACAGAAAAAAAACTGTGCTGGAACCTTTGTTTAAATCTTACGTTTTTATTCATGTTCCTGATGAAAAGAAATGGGAGGTATTAAATATTAATGGCATTATAAATTATGTAACCTGGTTGGGCAAGCCTGCAAAAATTAAAGAAAGCGAAATTGCCACCATACGCAAGTTTTTAAAAGAGTTTTCATCAGTTCAAGTAGTAGAAGGGCCGCTGGAAATAAATTCCAGGGTAAAAGTAAAACAGGGAGCACTGATGAATTACCACGGTATTTTACTGCAAATATCCGGCAACCGTGCCAGTGTTAAAATAGAAAGTATGGGTTTACAGTTAACTACCCTTATTGATAAAAAAAATCTGGAGATTGTAGGTTCCGAAACTGCGTAACCGCATCTTTGTAATAAGAATATACTTTTGTTTTATTTTTAGATTGTTACTTTTGTTTGCAATACCTGTAAAAAATCATGTTCAGTTTTTTTAAGAAAAAAAAATCTTCGGCTAATGTACCAGGTAACTTACCTTTTACAACGGATATACATTCGCACATTTTACCGGGCATAGACGATGGCTCAACCGATGTTGAAACTTCTCTGCAATTAATTCAGGGGTTGTACAATTTAGGCATACGCAAATCTATTGCCACGCCGCATATTATTGGTGATATGTACCGCAATTCACCTCAAACAATTGCAACTGCTTTGGAAAAAACCAAAATTGCCTGCAGCAATGCCGGTATCAATATGGAATTATCTGCGGCTGCAGAATATATGCTGGATGATTATTTTTTAGAATTGCTGCAAAAGAATGAACCACTCCTTACGCTTCATAAAAATATTTTACTTACCGAAATTTCTTATACCTCTACACCAGAAAATCTTCCGGAAATTACTTCTGGTATAATTGAAAAAGGTTACCTCCCAATTCTGGCACATCCTGAACGCTACCATTATTTTCAGCAAAATTTTGATGAGTATTATAAACTTAAAGAGATGGGATTTGTTTTACAAATAAATCTTTTATCCGTAACCGGCTATTACGGCAAAAGGGCTGCAAAAGCAGCAATGTTTATTGTAGAAAAAAACCTGGCCCCTCTTGTTGGTACCGATTTGCATCATCACAATCATTTAGCTGCAATAAGAAATGAAAAAAACAGGGCTATTTTTGAAAGTTATATTGGTAATAAAGTTTTTAATGATTTAGACAGTTTAGTTATTACACTATAATTTCATTTCCCAAAAATGCTTACTACCTAATTTTTTGGCAGGTTTGCATTAGTTAATTGCATAACAACTACAGGAGATTTTTATTTTTTTTCAGGAAACCTCTATCTTCGTCTTACTTCTTTTTTGCACCTTTAAAAAAATCTTTAAGCAGAAAATTTTTACAATGAAATTATTTTTTACCTCTTTGCTTTTTTTATTTTTCTGCAATGCCTTTGCAACCACATTTTATATTAACCCAAATGGAAATGATGAAACCGGAAATGGCAGTATCAATAACCCATGGAAAACATTATTTAAAGCAACGGCAACAGTTAAAAACCCAGGTGATATTATTCATGTAACAGCCGGTACTTATACCGAGATCATCAGGTCTCATCTTGCAGTTGGTGTAAGTATTGAAGGAGAGGGAGCAACATCAATAATTCAATCTACACTTACAGAAACCTTTGTTGCAATAATAATTGCCCGGTCCGATGAAGGCGTTGACGGCAATCAACATATAAGCAACATCAAATTAGACGGCAATAAACAAACTACATCCTGGGCTATTGAAATAAGAGGAAGAAAAAACGTAAGCATACACGATTGTACCATTGTTGATTTTGAGGAGTCGGGTGTAATTTGGGGAGGAAGAAATGATAATGAAGGTGAGCCTCCGGCTATATACGCAACCGGTAATACTTTTTACAATAACACACTCACTAATTGCGCTAAATACACTGATTTTGGCAGGGGCTGTTTAACTGTTGGCGGGCAGGAGGGAATGTTGATTTATAACAACGTCATTTCGCAAACGGGAAGAAAAAAGGGCACGAACGGATGGCCAATAAAATATTGCAATGATGGTTTTTTAAAGGGTTTAAAAATATATAATAATAAAATTACTAAGCAGGCTTATGATGGCACCGGCTGGGATTTTGCACTGGAGTTATTCAATGTATCCGGGTTAGAAATTTATGGCAACACCATTATTGGGTCTGTTGATTTAAACCATCAGAAAAAAGGAAATTATCCTTACAGCATTTACATTCACGATAATATTATTGGCCCGTTAACCATGCAGTCAAAATTAGAAAATGGCATTGTACTGGAGTATGATGTGGAGACTGGCATAATTGAAAAAAATCAATTTAGAAACCTGGGTGTTATTATATATTTTACACCAAGGGCTGGCACTATAATCAGCAACATCACCATTAAAGACAATGTGTGTAATAATATTGGCGTTGCCGATGGCAGCCATCGGGGTTTTGCTTTAAGATTTGTAAGTGTAGATAAAAACCAGTACCTAATTGAAAATTTTGTTATTGACAATAATAAATTTATAGCCAGCCCTGTACAAAAACCTTACTGGGGTTTAGCTTTTTTAGATGCTGCTAAAGCAAATAATATACATATTAAAAACAACACTATTAAGGGGTTTAGTGCAGCCGGTATCACTGCAGATCCTGCATCTTCAATAGATACCATTATTATTGAAAATAATATATTAACTGGTAATGGCTTTGCTAATAAGCCATCGTATTCACAAGGTTCACCAAAAAATAATATTTATAAAAACAACAAAGAGGCTGATGGTTCCGTATTTACAAAGGCCAACATAAAAATGAACATTGTAAGGCCATTTTATTATGGTTTAAAAAAAACCAGTATGCTGGAGTTTATTGCAGTATTTGCCGGCATAGCAGCTCTATGGTTTTGCCGTAAAGAAAATATTTATGTGTACCCAATGTTTTTAATTAATGCCCTTAGTTATTTATTTATAAGTTTTGATGAAGCCTTACCCGGTGAAGCAGCTGTATATTTTTATTTTATTGTATTAAGTATTTATGGGTGGGTGTTATGGAGCAAAAGGGACAAAAAGAAACATCGTATTGTACGTGTTACTGTATCAACAAAAAAAGAATGGCTTATGCAGCTGGCTTTTTTCGTATCTTTTTTTGTTGTTGTTTTCTTTGCTTTAATTTTTCTGAAAAATAGTTTTGGTCACGGGGTAATTCCCTGGGCGGATGCTCTTGCAATTGCTGCCGCTTTTACCGCCATGTGGTTAACGACACAGAAAAAAGTAGAAAGCTGGTACTGGTGGATAGCAACTTATACGCTGTCAATTCCATTATACTTTGTAAAACATCATCTTTTAAGCAGCGCTTATTATGGCATATTGCTAATTCTGGCAATTTTTGGCTTATACGAATGGAAAAAAAGAAGTTTAAGAAAGAGACGTGTTGGGCCTATGGATAATGCAATAAAAAGTTGATTAATAACATTGGCTGTTTTAAATGCCTGAGCTATCATACTACAACACCGACTGATTTAATTTTTTCTCACAATTAAAATGAATAGCAAAATATTTTTATCATCGCTATACAATTTCTAAACCTTTCATTTTTTGCTTTAAATAATCAGAAATACGTAAGCTAATAGCAACAGCAGTATATGTAGGATTTACAGCGCCTCCTGTAGGAAAACAAGATGCGCCGGTAATGTACAAATTATTTACCCCATGTACCTGGCAGTTAATATCTACTACACCTTCTTTAGGATTATCACTCATTCTTGTAGTACCTATGTGGTGCCAGCCGCCGCTTATGTATTGTGGCATGGAGTCATCATTTTCGTCTAACAAAAAATCAGCCAGTTTTACACGCCCAATACCTGCCTCCCCTACTTGTTGCCCCAAAAGCTGGTTTATTTTTCTAACTGTTTTTTTATCAATAGGTAACATTTTCCAGTCTAAATTGGCACGTGGTACCCCCAGCGAATCTTTTTCATTGCTAAGAAAAACCCTTGATGATGGATTAGGAGCCTGTTCCATTGTTGTAATAAGGCCATAAGCTTTATAAAGATCAGAAGACATAAACTTACGCTGAAAGAAATTTCTTTTATCTAAAGTATAATATTTCTTGAGTGAATCAAGGCTTTTTCGTGGATCGTCGTTAGACCACATTTTAATAGAGGATATTTTATTTTTCGAAAACTCAAGTGGCATTAATGAAATTGTGCCATTCAGTACTTTTAATTCTTTTTGTTTGGTGGCTGATAACGCTAATTCAGCTCTTGGCTTTGCACCATCCATTTTATACAATTCATAAGGGTTTGAGTCTTTAAGCCATAATTCGCCTGATTTAAGTTGAGGGTGTTCCATAAAATACCTGCCAACAACATCATTTTGATTACCTAAACCCGCCGCTGCCTGCTTATTAGATGCTAATAGTAACCTTGCATTTTGAATGGAACAGCATGCCATCACAAAATATTTTGCTTTAACCGTATGTTGTTTACCTGCATAATTTTTTATAACCACTTCTTTAACCGCAGCTGTATTTTCTGTTGCTGTTATATCTACAACATTTGCGTATGTATAAAGATGAATGTTTTTTGCATTTGTAATCGTTTCCTTATATTTTGTTCCAAACCTTGTTGGTGGGCTAAATTGCCACATTTTACTCCATATTACTTTTTCGTCCAACGGAAGATGTAAAAAAGATGGTTTTTCTTTTTGCCAGTATTTTAAATCCCATTCATATGGGCCAAGGTCAAGAATTGGATGAACCCTTGGATAAAAAGATGCTATTTCCTGCAGACTTACTGGCCACCCGCTATGTTCAACCCAATCTCTTTTTTCAAAATCTATTTCGTCAAAATTGGAGCACATGCCACCCCAGTGGCCGGTACTGCCGCCAAAGTAGTGGAGCCTGCTGGATTTCATTGGATAATAAGGCTGACCAGTTATTTCCCCATTGTAAAGTTCCTGCACTTTATCATCATATTCAAACCCGCCACCTTCAAGCAAAATTACTTTATACGGGCTGTTGGCCCATTCCAATGCAATGCTTATCCCGGTTGCTCCGGCACCTATTATACAAATATCTCCCTCAATTATTGATTTATCATCAATTAATCTTGCATCAATATGCATGTAAATGTTTAATTTATTTTAGTGAAAAAAGTGCACACTGCCGTGCCTCTGTTATAGTAATAATCCAACCTTTTAAAATAATTGTTTTATTATCTGCAAATTCTTCATGAATTTTTTTAGATACATGTTCTTTAACATTATGCCATTCAGAAGCATCTATTTTCAACCCTTTATTATCTGTTAAAATTAAATCAACCAATTTTTTCTTTTCATTCTCTTCAGGTACCTGCAACTTGTAAGCTGCACCAATGTCGTTTAATATTTTCTCATCGCAAAAATTTAATAAAAATTCTGGTGTTATTAAAGGGTTGGTTTGGTTTTTTTGTTTACCGATATAATAAGCTACAGGCAATCCAACTGTTATTATTGATGCGGCAGTAATAAAGATTCTTCTTTTCATAAAATTTTTAAAGTACACAAAAAATAAAACACTTAATTGAAACGTCAAATCAGCTTCATTTATTATTTTGTTTTGTAATAAAGATAATGCTGCAGGTATAAAAAATAAATTTATCGGGTTGGGTAATCTTACTTACCAGTGCAATGTTAAGAGCTTTAAGCAAGTTTTTTATCTTTTAAAATAAATAAAAATATTTTTAAAATCCCCATAATTTTTATTATATATAATAATAAAAAATAAAAATAAAACTCATGTGTTGTAAGTCTATAAATTACATATATTAATAATAATAGATTTTGTTTTTAACCTATTTTTCATCATGTTAAAATATATTAACATTTTATAAACATCACATTAAAATAAAAAAATAGCACAGTATTTGCACAACGGAATCAAATTCAAATATTCTAAACTTAGGTAATTGTATGCCCCCAACAATTTTTATTAACAATAAAATGGACTCCATTTTCGTTAAGCAAGTGGTATCCGCCACTAAGAATCCAATAACAAAATCCTATAATCTTATGAAAATTTTTCTTCTGCTTATATCTATTTGTATAAGTATAATTACAAACGCAACCACCTATTTTATTAGCCCTTCGGGTAATGATGCTACAGGTAACGGTACAGCCGCCAACCCGTGGAGAACGTTATTAAAAGCAACTGCCACAGTTACAAACCCCGGCGATATTATTCATGTAAACGCAGGAACATATATTGAAACAGCAACCTGTTACTTACGTGTTGGCGTTAGTATAGAAGGCGACGGTGTTACTTCAATTATTAAAAGCACTGTTACTGCACAATGGCAGGAGATGATTAACCTGGTGTCACCAGAGGGTACAAATGGCAATCAGCATATAAGTAATATAAAAGTGGATGGTACAATGACTGCACAACGTGGAATATGGGTAGGTGGCAGAAGCAATGTGAGTGTTAATAACTGTACAATTGTAGATGTATTTGAAAGCGGATTAATTTTTAGTGGCAGAAATAATGGAAACCCGTTACCACCAACAATATATGCTACTGGCAATACAGTATATAATAATACTATAAATAATTGTGCATCATATAACGGCAACGGAAGTGGTTGCTTAATGTTTGGTGGCCAGATTGGAATGTTGATTCATGACAATACTATTACTCAAACCCAGAGACCAAGCGGACAAAACGGCTGGCCAATTAAATACACTAACGAAGGATGGACCCGAGGCTGTAAAATTTATAATAATATACTTACAAAAAGACCGTACCAAAATGATGGCTGGAGTTTTTGTTTAGAGATATTTGAAACACAGGGAATGGAAATTTATGGTAACACTATACAGGGCAGTTTAGATTTTAACTACCAGGGCAACAGGGGTACTTATCCATATGTTGTTTGGATACATGATAATATTATTAGCCAACCAGTAAAAAATACCTATAATGAAGAAGGGATAATTTTTGAATACAGTGTAGATGGTGCTATTATAGAAAACAACACTTTCAATAACATTAATCAGGGAATAGTCTTTTATCCAAGAACAGGCACTATACTAAAGGATATGGTCATTCGTAAGAATTTATTTTCTAATATGGGTACTAACTCTGAAGGATATATGTTTGGGGGGTTTAACGGTGCTTTAGGCAGTTGGCAAATAAATAACTGTGAAATATATAATAATACTTTTCATGCTACTGGCCTGCCTTATGTTGCCTTAAATATTTCCGGAATAGGTGCTGCAGATTTGGTAAACGGGCTTAAAGTAAAAAACAATATTTTACAAGGCAGTTCTTTGGCAGCCATGCTAACCAACGACCGATCTAAGTTTATCAATTGTCAATTTCAATACAACGATTTTTATTTAAACGGCGATGATGTTAATTTAATCCCCACATGGGCATCTACAGGTCTAAATTTTCCTGCCAGTACCATTGTTTCAAATAATTTAGCCACTGTTAATCCTTTATACGTTGGCGGTGGTAATTTTACTTTACAGGCTGCAAGCCCCTTAATTAATGCAGGCGTAAATGTAGGATTAGCATTTAACGGATCTGCACCTGATATAGGATATGCAGAATATACAGGTGTTACCAATGCACCCCCTACTGCTAATGCAGGTGCAGATCAAATAATTTCTTTACCCACCAGCACCACTAACGTTACTGGTACAGGCACCGATACCGATGGAACTGTTACTGCATATTTATGGACGAAAATTTCAGGGCCTGTTGGCCCGGTAATTACAACTCCAACTTCGGCATCTACTGCCATTACAGGATTTGTAGCAGCAGGAACGTATCAATTTGAATTAAGGGTTACTGACAATAATGGTGCTTTTGGAAGGGATACAATGCAGGTTACAGTTAACCCCGACCCCAACATTGCGCCGACAGCTGATGCAGGGCCCGATCAAAGTATCAGTTTCCCTACAACTTTAGTTTCTGTTGCAGGTTCAGGTAGTGATCCTGATGGAACAATTTCATCTTTTTTATGGACAAAAATTTCAGGGCCGGCTGGGGGGGTGATATCAAATCCAAGTTCTGCATTAACTGATATTACCGGCTTTGTTTTGTCAGGCATTTACAGATACGAATTAAGAGTTACAGATAATAATGGCGCAATTGGAAGGGACACCATTCAAATTACCCTAACCAATAGAGCACCAACAGCAAATGCGGGAGCCGACCAAACCATTACTTTACCGGTTAATACAACTAATCTTTCCGGTTCAGGTAACGACCCCGATGGAACTGTTGCCAGTTTTTTATGGACAAAAGTTTCAGGGCCGGCAGGTGGTGCTATTGCTAATCCAGCTTTAGCTTCAACAAGTGTTAGCGGATTATTACAAGGTATTTACAGATATGAATTAAGAGTTACTGATAACAGTGGGGCTATTGGAAGAGATACAATGCAGATTACGGTTAATCCCGATCCTAATATTGCACCAACTGCTAATGCAGGTGCTGACCAAACCATTACTTTACCGGTTAATACAGCTAATCTTTCCGGTTCAGGTAACGACCCCGATGGAACTGTTGCCAGTTTTTTATGGACAAAAGTTTCAGGACCGGCAGGTGGTACTATTGCTAATCCGGCTTTAGCTTCAACAAGTGTTAGCGGATTACTACAGGGTATTTACAGATACGAATTAAGGGTTACTGATAACAGCGGAGCTATAGGTAGAGATACTATGCAGATAACGGTTAACCCAGATCCTAACATTGCTCCTACTGCAAATGCAGGCACTGATCAAACCATTACTTTGCCTGTTAATACAGCCAATCTTTCCGGCTCGGGTAACGATCCTGATGGAACTATTGCCAGTTATTTATGGACAAAAATTTCAGGACCGGCAGGTGGCCCTATTGCTAATCCGGCTTTAGCTTCAACAAGTGTTAGCGGATTACTACAAGGTATTTACAGATACGAATTAAGAGTTACTGATAACAGCGGAGCTGTTGGAAGAGATACTATGCAGATAACTGTTAACCCAGCTCCAAATATTGCACCCACTGCCAATGCAGGACCTGATCAAACAATTACTTTGCCTGTTAATACAGCCAATCTTTCCGGATCGGGTAACGATCCTGATGGAACTATTGCCAGTTATTTATGGACTAAAGTTTCAGGCCCGGCAGGTGGTGCTATTGCTAATCCGGCTTTACCTTCAACAAGTGTTAGCGGATTAATACAAGGTATTTACAGATATGAATTAAGAGTTACTGATAACAGTGGGGCTATTGGAAGAGATACAATGCAGATTACGGTTAATCCTGCTGCTAACATTGCACCAACTGCTAATGCAGGTGCTGATCAAACAATTACTTTGCCTGTTAATACAGCCAATCTTTCTGGTTCAGGCAACGACCCCGATGGAACTATTGCCAGTTATTTATGGACAAAAGTTTCAGGACCGGCAGGTGGTGCTATTGCTAATGCGGCTTCTGCTTCAACAAGCGTTAGCGGATTAATGCAAGGTATTTACAGATATGAATTAAGAGTTACTGATAACAGTGGCGCATTTGGAAGAGATACAATGCAAATAACGGTTAACCCAGCTCCAAATGTTGCCCCAACAGCAAATGCAGGTGCAGATATAAACATTACTTTACCGACAAATACGGTTAACTTTAATGGAACAGGTATCGACTCTGATGGTACTATTGCCACTTATACCTGGATTAAAATTGCCGGGCCAATTGGTGGCGGAGGAAACATAACCAATCCTAATGCTGCCAGCACTTCAGTTACAGCATTTATACAAGGCGTTTACAAATTTGAGTTAACCGTTACTGACAACAGCGGCGCAACAGGAAGAGATACAATACAGGTAGCAGTATTTGCTCCAAATGTGGCTCCTACAGCAAATGCTGGCCTTAATCAATCAATAACACTTCCCACAAATACGGTTACACTTAATGGAAGCGGTAATGATGTTGACGGAACTATTACGGCATACAGATGGATGAGAATTGCCGGGCCAGCTAATGGTACAATAACAAGTACTACGGCAGCAGTTACCAGCGTAACCGGATTAACTGCAGGTGTTTATTTATTTGAATTACAAGTTACAGACAATAGCGGCGCAACAGGAAGAGATACTGCACAGATAACCGTAAATGCAGCAAATATTCCACCAGTTGCAAATGCTGGCCCCGATCAATCTGTAACATTACCAACAAATTCAGTTACACTTAGTGGTAGCGGAACCGATGCAGATGGAACAGTTGTAGCATATTCCTGGAAGCAGCTATCTGGTCCGATAGATAAATTAACTTCTACCAATACAGCTATTAGTGTTTTAGACAATCTTTTAGAAGGTGTTTATACATTCGAACTTACTGTTACAGATAACAGAGGTGCTACCGATAAGGACAGTGTAACAGTTACTGTAGCTGCTGCGCTTGCTTTTGCATCTCAAAATAATATGAAAATCTTTCCTAATCCAGTTGTTAATATAACAACACTACAGGTTAATGCTGCTAATAATGTTTTTATGGTATTAGTAACAATTAACGATCAGCAGGGAAAAATGATTTACCAAAAACAGCTACCAGCAACTAATGGTAATATAAGAGAGAAAATAGACATGAGCAGGAGACGGAGTGAGCCTCCTCAGATGCGGATGGGGCTACGAAAACTGCTCCCTATCTGAAGATGCTCCTCGCAGTTACGTTTTACAATTTGTCAGCCAACCCATCGCCCTTTATAATAATTCTATCCCCTTGCCTAAACTTTTTGTGATATTTGTCGCTTTTGAAAAATGCCTTTACAGTATGCTGCTTAAGGTAGCATTAAGTTTACCA
>NZ_JANMUN010000003.1:0-1627 GCF_031391665.1 Ferruginibacter sp. | reverse complement strand
TGATGCCTCAATATCAACAATGGGCGCAGGGTAATCTTTATCAATAATACATTGGTATAACTGCTGTTCAATGGCACTCAATTTCCAGGGTTCGTGAATTAAATTTGAAGGTATACTCTTTAACTCCGTTACCCATTGTTTAATAAATAACCCTTCGGTATCATGCTCCTGAGAATTTTTTATGGGGTTATAAATCCGGATGGTATTGATACCCGTAACACCCGATTGCATTTGCAATTGGGGATAATGTATGCCGGGTTCATAATCTAAAAACTGCCGGGCTAAAAAATGAAGCTCCCGCCAATCCTGCCATAAATTAAAAACAAAAAATGAAACTACCATAGCCCTCATCCTAAAATTAATGTAACCTGTTGCTACAAGGCATCGCATACAGGCATCAACAAGGGGTACTCCGGTTTTTCCCTCCTGCCATGCTTTAATATATAGTTCGTTTTTAGGTTTTACTAATTGATTGTATGCACTGTTTACATTTTCAAATTCCATGCTGCATTCGTCTTCAAATTTTTGCATAAAATGACAATGCCAATGCAGGCGGGAGATAAAATTTGTAACAGCCCTTTTGTTTTGAGACTTTTGATAATGCTGGTTGGTGTACTGATAAACCATACGCATACTAATATTACCATAAGCCAGATAAGGAGATAAACGGCTGCAGCCTTTTCGGCTAAGCAATGGTTTTGAAATATGCTTACTGTAATTCACATATCGTTCCTTTATAAAACTATCCAAGTAGCGCCATGCCCAATACTCGCCACCATGTTGAAAGTTATTATCGTGTATTGTAATGGCTGCACTTAGTTTTTCTCCTTTTAAAAGATTGTACAAGGTATCATCCAGTTGTAAAATATTCCACCCTGTTTCGCTTACTAATTTGGGCGATTCCGTCATTTTTTGCTGCCATCTTTGCTGCCATTTACTTCTTGATTTCAGTTTGCGTATCACACCGTTTAATTGGTATTCTTTCCATTCGATGGCGTTGTTTCTGCAAAATTTTTGTATGGCAATATCCCTGTCATAAGTTATTATATTACCAACTTCCACATGCGAATAAATATTTTTTATCTCGTACTTTTTTTGTAACTCACATAACACTAATTCAACTTCGTTATGAAAAATATACAATTGTGCATTTTTATCTTTCAGCTTCAACTGCATTTCCTGCAACGATTCATAAATAAAACGCCAGTGCCTCACATCGCTATCAGGGTAAGCCATAACAGATGGTTCAAAAAAATAAAGCATCAATATTGGCAAGGCTTCCTGCTGTGCAGTATATAAAGGTTCGTGGTCGGTAAACCGCAAATCTCTTTTAAACCATACGATATTTATACTTTGTTTATCCAATATATTTTATTGCAGGGGTTTTAATTGGTTCAGCAGGTTTTGAATAATTCAATACTAATTTTTGAGGGTGAAAATTACCCTGCCTGGAGATTACTATTCTTCCACCAGGTAAACCACACCGTTTTTTAAATACCAGATTGCTTTTAAATAACTGGTGAGGGGAAGTAATTGTAACTGTATTTTCCATATTATTCTAAACAGTAAATACACCTTTATGTTTAGAAAAAAAGGCTATTTTAATACTATATTTTTTCATTAATTC
>NZ_JANMUN010000271.1:0-14587 GCF_031391665.1 Ferruginibacter sp. | reverse complement strand
CTCGATGGAACAGTAGTAGATGCTGATGCTAAAAATGCTCCGGTCGCCTCTGATATTTATTATATAACTCCCAATAAATGTACAGAGTGCCAGGGTTTTCATGAAGAGCCTCAGTGTGCTGCTGTTTGCCCGGTTGATTGCTGTGTTCCAGACGAAATGTATGTGGAAACTGTAGATCAACTGATGGAGAAAAAAGCGAAGTTGCACATTTAACATGTGCTTTTCCTGTGCAAAACATTAAAGCCCCGGTAGAATTATTTCGGAATATTTCTTTTAATTTTATGAAAAGGGTTTCTAAGTAAAAAGCAGCGTACATGCTGCATTTAAAATGGCGGGTGATATGTTCCGTCAGTAAAAAGGTGAGGGCAATACGGTCTTCACCTTTCTTATTTCCCAAACCCGGGAAAGAATTAGCCGAATCTTTCAATAAATAGATGTTTTTTAGCATTTCAATTTTCCCTTTCTTGGTTTTTTAGTGAATATTTGTACACCAAAATCAAAGTTCCGAATGAAGAAACGCATAGCCCTTGTTACCGGTGGCTTTTCCGGTGAAGCTGTAATCTCTTACAAAAGTGCCGTTACGATTGATAAAAACCTGGATAGGGAAAAATTTGATGTTTATAAGATTGATATTAACCCAAGCGGTTGGTTTTATGAATTACCTGATGGGTCAAAAACAGAAATAGATAAAAATGATTTTTCGCTTTCATTGAATGGAGGTAAAGTCAATTTTGATGCTGTGTTTATCGGCATGCATGGTACACCGGGAGAAGATGGAAAACTGCAGGGTTATTTTGATTGTTTAAAAATTCCTTACACTTCCTGCGATGCAGCCACATCTGCCTTAACTTTTAATAAACGATATACTGTTGCTGTTGCGGCTTTTGCAGGCATGCATGTGGCAAAGTCTTTGCATCTTTTTAAAAATATAACAGTATCACCTGCCCAAATTTTAAAGAGTTTAAAATTACCTTTATTTGTAAAGCCTAATAATGGCGGCAGCAGTTTGGGAATTAGCAAAGTAAATACTGCAACTCAATTACAGGGAGCATTGGATAAAGCATTTAAGGAAGATGATCAGGTGCTGGTGGAAGAATTTATAAGCGGCAGGGAGTTTACCATTGGAGTGTATAAAAGTAAAGGAACGATAATTGCATTACCAATTACTGAAATAATTTCTAAGAATGAGTTTTTTGATTTTGAAGCAAAGTACCTTGGTGCCAGCGAAGAAATTACACCTGCAAAAGTTGATGAAGCAGTTGCGGAAAAAGTAAGAAGCGAAGCAAAAAAAGCATACTCGATTTTTAATTGCAATGGAATAGTGCGGATTGATTTTATTTATAATGAGGCTGATGGCAATGCTTACATGCTGGAAATAAATACAGTGCCGGGGCAGAGTGAAGCCAGCCTGGTGCCGCAACAAGTGGTAGCAATGGGAATGACGCTGAAAGAATTCTATTCTGCATTAATTGAAGAATGTTTTAATTAACCGGGAGCTATATTTTTAAAGTAAAGTTCAATTATAAAAGCTGCTGTTCCGCTTTAGGGGATAGGGGTAAATCTAAAATTTTTATAGTGTTTAAATTTATAACAAGCCGCCCACTTTGGGTAAATTTTTTGGTTGCAGCTTTACTGGCATCATTGCTGGTATTTTTTGTTTTAAAAACTTTAGGTTGGGTAACACAGCATGGTAAATATCTTACTGTACCTGCAGTGCTGGGTAAAAAAACCGACGATGCCATTAAGCTTTTAGAAAAAGAAGGCTTTGATGTGCAGATACAGGATTCTGTTTTTACTGATACTGCCAGCCGTGGTGTGGTGCTTAAACAATTGCCCGATGCCAATGCTACTGTAAAAATTAACCGTACTGTTTTTTTAACCGTTAACCGTGTGGTACCACCAATGATAGAAATGCCTAAATTAGAAGGGCAGAGTTTAAGTTTTGCCCTGGATATGCTGCAGCGAAGCCATTTACGATTGGAGGATACCATTTTTAAACCCAGCTTTGAGTTGGGCTCGGTACTGGAGCAGCAGTATAACGGCGTTCGTATTCCTGAAAAAGCAAAACTGCAATGGGGCAGCAAAATAACTTTAGTAATTGGCAGCGGATTAGGCGGGCAACAAATGATGGTGCCTTCTTTATGGGGCATGACTTTTAAAGATGCTAAAGCGTATCTTCAGGAAAACGGATTAAACCTTGGCGCTGTTTTGCCAAGATCTAATGTAAGAGATACCGCCAATGCTTTTGTATATAAACAAAATCCTGAGCGTTTTGATGAAGAGAAGAAACCACGTTATATACAATCGGGGCAAATAATGGATGTATGGATATCTGTTGAAATGCCAAAAGATTCTGTTGATAATAATTAATTAAAAATAATATTGTATGACAACAATAACTGCAGATGAAGTAAAATTCCGGTTAGACTCCGGCGAAAAATTAAATTTAGTTGATGTTAGAGAACCGCATGAAAATACAGAGTTCAACATTGGAGGAACATTGCTGCCATTGGGCAAAGTACAAACTATGCAGGTAGAAGATATTGACGATTTAAAAAACGAAGAAGTAATTGTGTATTGCCGCAGTGGTAACCGCAGCGGCCAGGCCGCACTAATGCTGGAAACATTTGGCTTTACGGATGTAAAAAATCTTACCGGTGGAATGCTGGCCTGGAAGGAGAGGTTTGGGGGATAAAATGGTGAATTGTGAATGGTCAATGTTGAAAATTTAAAAAGAGTTTCTATTGACCATTCACAATTCATCATTGACGTACACGCTCTACAAACTAACATTAACTCCCACCATACAATTAAACTGCGCCATAGGGAAATAAAAATTTTCAGTGGTTAAGCTGCCACCATAAATATAACTGAAGCTGTAGCCATTAGGTTCGTACTTTTTGCTAAAAACATTATTCAGTTGTGCAATAAAAGTAACGGCTTTAAATACTTTATTTTGCAGTACATAACTCAATTGTACATCCTGGGTGTAAAAAGGATTAAGGCTCCTCGATTTTAAAGAAGTGTTATCTAAATATTGCCTGCTCACATATTTGGTTATCAAATTTATCTCCCCATTTTTTACAGGAGTAATATTTATGCTGCCGCCAGCAACAGTGTTGGGAGAAAATGCAATATCTGTAGAAGCATAAAAATTAGTTTGCTGCCCGCCGTTATCATAATCATCTAAATACTCAGTAAAGTTTTTTATTTTGTTTTTGCTGAAAGCAATATTGGCCGCAACATTAAGATGGTTGGTAAAAATGTATTTTCCCTGCACCTCAATTCCCGTTCTGTAACTGTTGGGTATATTAATCCTGGTGTAAGCACCAACATCATTTATTTTGCCGGTTAAAATTAACTGGTCTTTGTAATTCATGTAATACAAATTTGCACCGAAAGAATAATTACTTTTCTTCTTTTCAATACCGGCTTCAAAATCGTTTAATAATTCAGGTTTTGGCTGCTGGTTTTTGCCAGCCTCAAAATCATCTCTGTTGGGTTCTTTTTGTGCAAGTGCGTAAGACGTATATACCTGCCAGTTGTTTTTATTATAAGTAACACCCAGCTTTGGATTTACAAAATTGTAATTATTTTTTATAAGCAAAGTTGGATTGTTTCTAAATCCATTGAGTGAATAATTTATATTGCGGAACTGCACATCAATATAACTTTGAAAGTTTTTAGTCCATTGCTGCGCCCATTTGCTGTACAACGAAAAATCTTTTTTATGTGCAGTTAAATTATACCATCTGTAATTTTCGGGAACTGCCGCCTGCATTTTTGCCCAGGTAATTTCGCCAAAATGTTTTCCATCATGGGTATTCCATCCACCACCAATTGTAAATTCAGTTTTATTTTTATGATGTTGTAAAGAGAAAATACTGCCGTAAAAATTATTATCTAACCAAAGCCTTCTTATTAAATCAGTATTGGTAACAGTATCCGGGCCGTTAATATAATTGGGCAATCCGTAATCATTCAAAGCTTCATCAGCTTTATACTGTTCGTAATAGCCTTTACCTTTTGTAAGAAAAACTGCAATATTTCCTTTCCAGTAATCATTTAACTTATGGTTGAAAAAAAACTGGTAATGGGTTTGTATATAGTTATCAGTTTCATTATTGTATGGGTTGTCAGTTTTTTCTGTGCCTGCAGAATTGTACCGGCGGTTTGCAGATAACAAATATTCTGGAACACCATTCCATGCCTGGTAAGTTTTTTCTTTACCACTAAAAATATTCAACCGCAGCGAACTTTTTTCTGCAACATAAGCCGTGCTGAGATAAAAAGATTTTAAATCGGTTTTCGCCCTGTCGATATAACCATCGCTGCTGATGCGGCTGAGCCTTCCATCAATAGTAAAATGTTTATTTAAAATTCCACTGCCAAATTGCAGGGTATTTTTTAAAGTATTAAAAGAGCCAAAGCTGTTATTTAATTCCGCATAAAACTTTTTATTTATTTCGTTGGTGGCCAAATTAATACTTGCACCAAATGCACCGGCACCATTTGATGAGGTGCCCACACCACGTTGTATTTGAATACTGTTTACCGAAGAAGAAAAATCGGGGAGATCGACAAAAAAGGTTCCCTGGCTTTCTGCATCGTTATAAGGAATGCCATTTAAAGTTACATTTATCCTGCTGGCATCGGTACCACGTATGCGTATGCCGGTGTAACCCACGCCTGCACCAGCATCGGAGTTTACAACAACTGATGGAGTTTGGTTTAATAAAAAAGGCAAATCCTGGCCCAAATTATTTTTTTCAATTTCTTTTTTAGTAAGATTTGTTTTGGCAAATGGAGCTCTTTCTCCTGCTCTTACAGCAGTAACTTCCACCGGCTGCAAATACACCGTATCGCTAAGTTTTTTTTGAGTTTGTGCAGTACAAGCTGCCACAATTGCACATAATAATACACTGATAAACAATTTCATTTCAATAAAATTTGTGCTGAAAATCCAGAGGAGCTATGTCCGCTAAGATAAATCTCTCTTTAAGCTTAAGGGCTTGTCATTTCTTCCTACGCAGGCATTATCCTGATCAGGTTATCGGGTATTATCTCAGCTTTTGTAATGTTGAGCTAGACGAAACATTACAAAAACACCCCGGAAATTCAGTTGGTTAATAAGAACTTTCAAAAGTAAAGGTAGGCTGTTTTTTTTTTAAAAATAATTTTTGTGTAACAATTTGTTTTCTTCTGCCGTATTACCAATAAGTATAGCCATGAAATAATACATTACAAATTGTTTTAAAAACATTAACGGTAAGTGGTTTGATTATTGCATGGGTCATTTAAAATTAAAATAAATTACCATGAAAAAATTATTTTTATCCCTGGTTACTTTAATTACAGTAACCGCTTTTGCACAGGAAAAAACTGTTGTTACAGATGCCAATGCACAAAAAAGAACATTAACCGGCAGCTTTACTGCTATTACTGTTACTGATGGTGTAGATCTTTATCTTACACAAGGCAACGAAGAATCGGTTGCCGTTAGCGCCAGCGAACAAAAATATATGGATCGTTTTAAAACGGAAGTAGAAAACGGTATTTTAAAAATCTATTTTGATAAAAGTGGCATTAACTGGGCATTAAATGATAAGAGAAAATTAAAAGCCTATGTATCTTTTAAAACTTTGGAAAAATTACATGCTTCAGGCGGAGCCAATGTTAAATTAGAAGGAACTGTTGATGCCGGAAATTTAGATTTAAAGTTTACCAGCGGTGCAGCTTTTGAGGGCAACTTAAAAGCAAAAGATTTAACAGTGGAACAAAACAGCGGCTCAGCAATTAATATATCGGGTAATGCAGATAAAATAAATGTAGAGGTAAGCAGTGGTGCTGTTTTTAAAGGATATGAGTTAGCGGTTGATTACTGCGAAGCAAAAGCAAGCAGCGGCGGTGGTGTAAGAATTACCATTAATAAAGAATTGAGTGCAAAAGCAAATAGTGGCGGAGGTGTTAGGTATAAAGGCGATGCCGTAATAAAAGATATTAATGTAAACAGCGGCGGCTCTGTAAAAAAAGCGTAGCTTGTTTATAAGGTTATATTTAAATTTATTTTATGAAGAAGATAATTGCAGGTTTGTTTATGGTGTGCTTTGCATTGTTCGCAACTGCACAAAAAGAAATTGTGAACGATGCCAATGCAGAGATAAGGGAAATTGATAAAAGTTTTAACAGCATTAAAATATCCAGCGGCATCGATCTTTTTCTTTCTCAATCCGATAACGAAGCAGTGGCAGTAAGTGCTTCTGAAAATAAATATAAAGAAGAGATTAAAACGGTAGTAGAAAATAACACCCTCAAAATTTATTATTTTGGCAGCAGAAACTGGAATAAGGATAAAAAAAATTTGAGGGTTTATGTTTCTTTTAAAAATTTAGAAAGTATAGACGCTTCTTCAGCCTGCGATATACAGGTGGCAGGTGTTATAAAAGTACCTTCATTATTAATAAACATGTCTGGCGCAAGTGGTTTTAAAGGAGCTGTAGATGTTACTGATTTAAAGATTGATTTAAGTGGAGCATCTGATGTAACCATAAAAGGTATTGCAACCTCTGTTCGTATTGAATCGAGTGGCGCAAGTGATGTTAGTGGCTATGATTTGGTTGCTGATTTTTGTACAGCAAAAGTATCTGGTGCATCCGATGTAAATATTACAGTAAATAAAGAATTAAATGCCAGTGCAAGCGGCGCCAGTGACATTTCTTACAAAGGCGATGCAGTTATAAAAGATAAACATACCAGCGGTGCAAGCAGTGTTGGTAAAAAAGGTTGATTGGGTGATTGGTTAATTGATTTATCAATACAACCTGTGCTTAATAATTAGGTATGAATTTTTTCGGTTCCTTCTGTCCAAAATTTCTTTCACTCTATTTTTTGTACATCTGCCCATCATTATTCCACCCCAATAAATTTATTCATTTTTATCGTTTGGCATTGGGTGTACTGATGATAGAAGTGTATCCTGCTTTTGTAAATGGCGGCTGTAAATTTTAATTTCCTGCTGCTTAATTTTCTTTTTACATGCCAACGAAAATGCCAATACTATTAGTGATATGGCAATCTAAATATTTCTTCTCCTTCAAAAAGATTTAAAAACAAATTTATATTATTTGGCGACAAAGCCTCAAAACCTTACTTTTGCACTGCGAAGTAGAGCAGCGGTAGCTCGTCGGGCTCATAACCCGAAGGTCACTGGTTCGATCCCAGTCTTCGCAACTAAATCAAATCCTCACTTCTACAGATTTGGGGATTTTTTTATTCATTTCCATAAAGTGTAAATGAATATGATTACCTCCTCCATTCTTTCAGGCTGTTTGTGGTAATCATATTATTCTTATAACCACATTTCATGAAATCAGGTTTTGTAAACATATTTGGTAAGCCCAACGCAGGCAAAAGCACTTTGGTTAATGCATTAATGGGAGAGAAGATGGCTATTGTATCGCACAAAGTGCAAACTACACGCCATCGCATTAAAGCCATCTTAACAGAAAAAGAATACCAGATTATTTTTTCTGATACACCCGGCATTATAGAACCCAAATATAAGCTGCACGAAAAAATGATGCAGGCCGTAAAAGGAAGTCTGGAAGATGCGGATGTGGCCTTGCTTATTGCCGACGTTAATGAAGAGCAGGAAGAAAGCAATAATATTTTTACAGCATTAAAATTAAAAGTGCCTGCAATTGTTGTGTTGAATAAGGCTGATAAAGCTACTGAAGAACAGCAAAATGCCATCACAGATTTTTACAGAAAGCAACCTTATTGTAAAGATGTAGTTATACTTTCTGCCTTAAAAAAAAGTGGTATTGATTTCTTACTAAAAAAAATAATTAAACTGTTGCCCGAGGGCCAGCCATTTTACGAAGGCTATGACCTGAGCGATATGCCCACTAAATTTTTTGTTGGGGAATTGGTGAGAGAAAAAATATTTCAATTGTACGGCGAAGAAATTCCTTATCACACCACCGTTTTAATTCAGGAGTTTACAGAAAAAACAACACTTATAAAAATAAGGGCCGAAATAATTGTACAAAGAGAAACACAAAAAGGTATTATTTTAGGAGAAGGAGGTAAGATGATAAAACAATTAGGCACCAACGCAAGGAAGGATATTGAAGAATTTTTACAAAATAAAGTATTTTTAGAATTGTTTGTAAAAGTGCGGCCTAAATGGAGGGATAATGAAATGCAGTTGAAGGAGTACGGCTATTAAGGGAATGGATAATTGATAATGAAATAATGAATAATTTTCTATAGCCGAAGATCATTCCAGTTTTCAAACATTATTAATTATCAATTATAAAATTATCAATTAATAAAAGGGTATGAGTTTTACAGTAGCAATAACAGGAAGGCCCAATGTAGGCAAGAGTACATTTTTTAACCGTATGCTGGAACAGCGTAAGGCCATTGTAGATGATATAAGCGGCGTTACAAGAGACAGACAGTACGGCATAGCCGAATGGGCAGGCAAAACATTTAATGTAATAGATACCGGCGGATTTGTACCTAAGAGCGATGATATTTTTGAAAAAGAAATTCGTAAGCAGGTAATGATTGCAGTAGAAGAGGCTAACGCTATTATTTTAATGGTAGATGTGGCAACAGGCATTACGGACCTGGATGAAAGTATGGCAAAAATTTTACGCAAAAGCAGCAAGCCCGTTTTTTTAGTGGTGAATAAAGTTGATAATCACGAAAGACTTTTGGAAGCCAGCGAATTTTACAGTTTAGGTTTTGAAAACATATTTTTTGTTTCGTCTATCAGTGGCAGTGGCACCGGCGAAATTTTAGATGCCATTACTGCATTGATGAAACCGGAAGATGATGCAGTTGCAGAGAATGATGGCTTACCTAAAATTGCAATCATTGGTCAGCCTAATGTGGGTAAATCTTCTTTATTAAATGCATTGATTGGTACAGAGCGTACCATTGTAAGTGATATTGCTGGTACTACAAGAGATACCATTCACACCCACTATAATTTATTTAATAAAGAATTTGTTTTAATTGATACGGCTGGTATCCGTAAAAAAACAAAAGTACATGAAGATCTGGAATTTTATTCCGTGATACGTGCTATTAAAGCATTGGACGAAGCGGATGTTTGTATGCTGATGCTGGATGCAGGTAAAGGTTTGACAGCCCAGGATCTTTCTATATTTGCCATGGCGGTTAAAAAAGGAAAGGGAGTAGTGGTACTGGTAAATAAATGGGATTTGGTAGAAGATAAAAAAACAAACACTGTTAAAGATTTTGAGAAAGATTTGAAAAAAAGATTTGCACCATTTTCTGATGTGCCGATTGTTTTTATTTCTGTAACCGAAAAGCAACGTATTTTTAAAAGTATAGAAACAGCGCTGGAAGTGTATGATAACAGGCTGCGTAAAGTACCTACTTCAAAATTAAACGACATAATGCTAAAAGCTATTGAAGGGTATCACCCACCGGTAGTAAGAGGGAATTTGATTAAAATAAAATATGTTACACAGTTGCCCACACATACACCTACGTTTGCTTTTTTTGCTAATTATCCCGATGATATTAAAACACCCTATAAAAATTATTTGGAAAACCAGATCAGGGAGAACTTTAACTTTAGCGGAGTGCCAATAAGACTATTCTTTAGAAAAAAATAGTAGTTACTTTTTTATAAATATTTACTTTTGTTGAGAATTATAAAACTTAAAAAATAATGAAAAAACTATTAACAATTATTGCTGTTGCGGCTGTATTTACTGCCTGCGATAACGGCACTGCAGAAAAAACTACAGAAACAAAAAAAGATTCTACTATTTCAATGGCAGATGAAGCAAAAGCCATCAGCGATTCTGCAGAAAGCAAACTGGAAGCATTTAAGGATACTGCAGCAAAAAATTTAAAAGTGATGAAAGATAGTGCCGCAAGCACAATAAAAGTAATTGGCGATACAGCAGCCAGCAAATTGAAAAAAGCAGGCAACAAAATTAAAGATGCCGGTAATAAAATGATGGATAAGGTTAAGGAAGAAATAAAACAGTAATGCCTTAATTCAGTCTTAAACTGTATAAAAAAAATCCTGCTTTTTGCAGGATTTTTTTTATAACTACTACTTTTAATGCAAGTCTGCTTATATTTAAAACTTTATTTGTGCAATGGAGGCGGCTTAATTTATTTTTTGTTCAATAATTTTTTTATCAGGAAAAAAGTTTAAATTTGATAACGATTGACACTGCAAATGAATAAAACAAATCTACTGAATAATAATTCTGTTTATGAATTGCAGCAACGTATTGCTGAATATGAAGACGCAGCTGCGTATAAAAAACTTTTCTTTCTTTTTTTTCAGCCCCTAAAAAGCTTTTCTTATTCTATTACTAAATCAAAAGAAACGGCAGAAGAAGTAGTATCTGATATTTATATTGAAATATGGGCAAGAAGAAAGCAGCTGCAGGAAATTGAAGATTTGAAAATGTATTTATACATCAGTGTAAGAAATGCGTCCTTGCGGCGGTTAAAACAAACTCAGAAAACAAGTGTGCTTTCTTTAGATGATTTAGAAGTTGAGTTTGCCAGCAACGACCCTGATGCAGAAAATAATATCATCACCAATGAGTTGGCAGAAAAAATAGAAAGAGCCATAGAGTCTTTACCTCAACAATGCAAAATAATTTTTAAATTGGCCAAGCAGGATAAATTAAAGTATAAAGAAATTGCACAATTACTTAATATCAGTGTAAAAACTATAGATAACCAGCTTTCAACTGCCTTAAAAAAAATAGCTTCTGTTCTTAATTTACCTGCAAAAAAGCATGCTTCAAAATAACTTGCATTACTTATAGGGGATTTGTAATTTTTTTGTCTCTAATATAGTACAGCTATATGAGTAAAGACAGAATTTGGACTTTAATGTCCCGAAAATTATCGGGAGAAGCTACTGAAGCAGAACTTTCCGAGTTGAATGAATTAACTAAAATTCATCCTGATACTGATACCTCCTTACAATTTATAGATCAATACTGGACTGTTCCTGCAGAAAAGGATGAAGATTTTTTAGAAGCTACCTTTCTTTTGCATTCCGGCAGGTTAAACGAAAAAGGATTTGACTTGGAATTAAATAATAATGAAACTGGTTCATTTTCTTTGGATTTCGCACAACAGCAGCCTAACAGAAAAAGAAGATTATTTATTGCCACAGCGGCAGTTTTTACTGTTGCAATTTTATTATTTGTATTTATTAATGCCACAAAAAATACTGCTTCAAATCGCAAAGAAAAAATTGCACAAAGCGAAGTGAGTACAAAAAACGGCTCCCGTACAAAAATTCAATTACCCGACGGTAGCTCTGTATGGCTTAACAGCGGCAGTAAATTAACCTACGATAATGAACATTTTGGTACAGGTGTAAGAGAAGTTTCTTTAACAGGAGAAGCTTATTTTGATGTAGTAAAAAATCCTGCCAAACCATTCATCATCCATACAGCTAAAATGGATATTAAAGTATTGGGTACAGCTTTTAATGTAAAATGTTATCCCGGCGAAAAAACAACAGAAACCAGTTTAATACATGGCAGTGTAGAAGTTACTTTAAAAGACAGGCCGGAAAAAATAATAATGAAGCCTAACGAGAAACTGATAATTAATAATGAAGAAATAAAGCCCCTTAAAATTAATGCAGCGGTACAACCACAAAAGGTGCCTTTAATAAAAGACAAGCCGATTATTCAGTTAAGCCATGTAACATTATACCCAACTGATAACTCCGTTGTAGAAACTGGGTGGGTGGAAAGCAGGTTGATTTTTAGTGAGGAGACACTGGAAGAAATTGCCCTGAAAATGGAAAGATGGTATGGGGTTAAAATGGTAATAAAAAACGAAAAACTTAAGAAAGAATTACTTACAGGATCGTTTGAGGAAGAAACTATTAACCAGGCTTTGGACGCTTTGCAGATAACTACGCCATTTGTATATAAAGTAAATAATAACACCATTACTATTTCAAAATAAAACTATGCTGCTAATGAAAAGAATAATTTTAATTAATAGTTCCTAAAATAAAAAAACGGGAAATGTTGACGCATTTCCCGGGATGGCACAGTTAGAAAACCAGTCTCGCTGTAAAACCAAACTTTAAGTTCTCACTTTAACTTACCAAAACATAAAAATATGAAAAAAAGCCAACGATTATTTGGTATCAGGGCACAAAGCCTGGCAAAAATTATACTGCGTATGAAACTAGCCATTGTTTTTACACTACTTACAAGTTTGCAACTTTCTGCAAAAACTTATTCTCAGGAGCGTATTACGCTTAAGTTGGAATCGGCAGAACTAAAAACCGCTTTAAAACAAATTGAGAAAAAAAGCATGTACAGGTTTCTGTATAACAACGAAGTGTTATCAGCTACGCAAAAAGTAAACATCAATGCCAATAATACATTGGTTACAGATGTTTTAAATAATGTATTTAATTCCACAACGTTAACTTACCGTATTTTGGATAATAACCTGGTGGTTATTACCCAAAAAAACTTTGTTGCACAGGATGTTAAGGTAACAGGAAAAATTACCAGTGCCAATGGCGAACCTGTAGCAGGTGTCAGTGTAAAAATTAAGGGATCAACAGTGGGTACTTCCACTGATGCTGCCGGTAATTATTCTATATCTGTACCTGATGGTGCTAGATTAGTTTTTTCTTCAATTGGTTATGCAACAGAAGAAGTAGCAGTTGGCACTCGTACAGAAATAAATATCGTACTTCAAATTGCAGCAAAAGATATTAACGAAGTGGTGGTAATCGGGTATGGTACTGCAAGCAAAAGAGATTTAACGGGATCGATAGTAAAAGTTTCAGGAAAAGATATTGCTGATAAACCCAATACAAATCCTATTGCTTCTTTACAGGGAAGAGTTGCAGGTTTATCTGTTGTAAATAACGGTACACCGGGCCAGGCTCCGGATATCCGTATCCGTGGTACAATAAGTATTGGGTCGGTATCTCCATTGTATGTGGTTGATGGTGTGTTTAATGATAATATTGATTACATTAATCCAAATGATATTGAATCGGTAGAAATATTAAAAGATCCTTCTTCACTTGCAATTTTTGGTGTAAGAGGTGCAGCAGGTGTAATTGCAATTACAACCAAAAAAGCCAAAGCAGGCCAGGTTATCATTAATTACAATGCTTCTTATGGAGTAAAAAAATTGGTTGATAAAATAGAATTGGCTAATTCCGATCAGTTTAAAACTTTGTATGAAGAAGAAAAAGTTAACATTGGTGTAAATTCTCCTTTTGATTATTCCAAATGGACCGCAAATACCGATTGGATAGATGCTGTTACCAGAACGGGCAAATTCAACTCTCATAATCTCAGCCTTTCGGGTAGTACTGATAAAAATAAATTCAACATGGGTTTAGGTTATACTTCTGATGAAGGATTGATCAGGCATGAAAAATTAGAGAAAATACTTTTCTCTTTAAATGATGAATTTAAATTGAGTAAAGCCATTCGTGTTGGATTTAATTTTAATGGTGTAAGGCAAAATAATCCTTACGGAGCAGGTGGAGTATTAGATCAAGCCCGTAAAGTAATTCCAATAGTTTCTTCAGGAACTAAATCTATTTATGCAAAAAATCCGTATGGATTAGATAGCATGAATCAAAATTTATATTACGAATTGCCATTGATTCAAAACTCAGGTGTGGTTAATCCATTACTACAGTTAGAAAATGAATGGAACAAAACAATCAATATTGAGTATAGAACAGTGGCAAGTGTTTTTGCTGAAGTTAATTTTTTACGTGATTTCAGTTTCAAATCAACAGTATATGCTGACATCAGTAATGTAAATTTTAGAAGGTACCAGCCATTGTATAACTCATATGATGCTGCTACCAATTCATTTTTTCTATACAGCCCTGCAACAAGGGTGGTTGAAAATGATGATTCGTACAAAAAATTTCAGCAGGATCATATCCTTACTTATAAAAAAAGATTTGGAGATCATAATTTAAATGCTACAGCGGGGTTTACCACTTATTATTTTGGTCACTTCGGAAGAAGTGGTACGGTTAATCAAAGTTCAACCGGATCTGCTATACCTGATAATAAAAGATTTTGGTATGTTGATAATGGTTTTGGAGATGCACAGTCACGCAGGTCTTCTTCGGCACAAAATGAAAAAACAACTGTTTCTGGTTTAGTAAGAGCCGTGTATAATTACCAGAATAAATATTACCTCAATGGATCTTTCCGCCGAGATGCATCATCTCAAATTTCTCCAAGCGAAAGGGCGCAAAACTTTTGGGCTGTTGGTGCCGCATGGGAAATGACTAAAGAGAATTTTATGGCTAACCAGCAAATATTTGATTTTGTAAAATTAAAAGCATCGGTAGGTTTACTGGGTAATCAAAATACTTACGGATACGATTATCCCTTCTTTCCTAACTTAAACGCCGCTGCGGCAGCAGTATTTGGTAATAATATTTATACCGCTGTGCGACCTACCTATATTCCAGACAGGAACCTGAAATGGGAAACTGTACAGGCTAAAGAAGTAGGGGTAGAAATATCAGCTTTTAAAAACCGAC
>NZ_JANMUN010000237.1:0-9904 GCF_031391665.1 Ferruginibacter sp. | reverse complement strand
ATTGCTGCCGGTGTTGTTTCGGTTGATATACCGCCATACTTTGCTTCAAAATCGAAAAATTCTTTTTGCGTTGATACTTCTGTAAATGGTAAAACAATTATTTCTCCATTGCTTTTGAAAACGCCAACGGTAAATTCTCTTCCCTGAATCATTGACTCCACCAATACCTGGTCATCTTCCAAAAAAGCTTTTTCCAATGCTTCTTTTAACTGGCTTCCTTCATTCACTTTGCTCATGCCAATACTTGATCCTCCGTTATTAGGTTTTACAAAATAGGGCAGATGCAATTGACTTAAAATTGCATCCAAACTATATTCAGTATGCTTAAATAAATGTACTGATGAAGCCACTGCAATGCCAGCCATGTTTGCTACGGCAACGGTATATCTTTTATTAAAAGTAAGTGCAGATGTTGCTGCATTACAAGAAGTGTATGGCAATTGCAGTACATCAAAATAGCCTTGCAGTTTTCCATCTTCGCCGGGTGTGCCATGCAGCCCAACAAGTACTGCATCAAATTTTATTTTTGTTCCATTTACAATTATGGAAAAATCATTTTTATCAACAGCAATTTTTGAATCCTCACCTGCCATGTAAAACCAACCCTCAGGATTGATATCAATTTTATAGCAATCCCATTTGTCAGTATCAATATTCTTTTCTATGGCAATGGCACTTTTGTACGAGATAACGGCTTCGCCTGAGTAACCGCCGGTAACAAGTGCAATCTTTTTTGTCATTCTGTTTGTAAGGGGTTGTTTAAACTAAAACCAAATATAGTTTACTATTTCGAATTGCTATTTTCAGTTTTCAATATTACAGTTTCTTTACAAATTTTAATACAGCATTATAAATATATACTTATATACTATTCTTCTTCGCCCACTCCTTCATTGCCACTGTCTAATACAAATTTCCATTTGCCGTCTGCCTGTTTTTTCCAAATGCTTACATAAGTGCCGTAAGTGGCGGTGTCTTTTCCATTGGGCTTAAAAGCATATACTCCATAGGTGTAACCCAGTTCGCCAGACTGTGCAATAAACCCGGCTTCGGGCTCCCATTGTAAAGTGTAAGCACTGTCGTTTTGCTGAATTAAATAATCAATCGCCTCGGCACCCAAAATTGGATAACGGTTTGGTTTAAGTAAAACACCGTTACTGTCTATATATTCTAAAAAAGCATTCTTCATCCCTTTTTGTACACTTAATTTAGAAAACGCCCTGTCGGTATCCATCATTTTTTGCTTTTCATCGGGGCCGGTAATTATTTTTTTCTTTGGGAAAAGATTACAGGAAAAAAGAAAAACCAATAAGATAACTGGTAAAAGTTTATACATTCGTTATAAATTCATTTTTATATTCAAAATCTTGTCAAATATAAAAATATTATTTTGAAAGACACTGTAATAAATAGCCTCAATACAATTCATCCTCTCTCCGATAATCTTAAAATTTTTTTATTTAATAATTTAAAACCCGTTACCCTTCATAAAAAAGAGATTTTTTTGAAGCAGGGCGAAATCAGTAATAAAGTTTCTTTTATTATATCTGGCCTTTTAAGAGCTTATTATATTACTGAGGAAGGAATTGATACATCAGTTTGGTTTATGAAGGAAGGTGATATAAGCATTTCAGTAAGAAGCTTTTTTGAGAGAAAACCTAGTGAAGAATTTATTGAAGCAATTGAAGATACTGTGTTGCTGTATATTACTTATGATGAACTGCAAAAAGCGTATGATTTATTCCCCGAGTTTAATATTGTAGGCAGAAGGTTTACAGAAAAATATTATGTACTTTCTGAAGAAAGATTGTTAGGTATAAGAAATAAAAAAGCTGTAGAACGTTACAGATTCTTATTAAAACATCATCCGGAAATTTTATTAAGAGCCCCGTCTCAATACATCGCTTCTTACTTAGATATTGATAAAGCAACTTTAAGCAGGCTTAAATCCAAAATGTAGCAACTGCTTTTTTTTTGACTTTTGTCATTTTGTTTTATCTCCTTTCCATTTAGTTTTGTTTAGTGATAAATATTTTTTGTTTATTAAGTTAAATATTAAAAAATGCAACTATGCTGATAACAATTTTTATAGTATTTGGATGTTGTTTTTTATTGGAAAGATTAATTCCGGGGTGGAAGCTACCAGATGTACCCACATGGACAATAAGAGTATTGGCAGTAAACTTTGTGCAATTGGGTGTTGTGACACTTGCAGGAGTAACTTGGGAAAAATGGTTTTCAGCCTATTCTTTATTTCACCTTTCCAACCATGTTAATTCTGTGTTGGGCGGATTGATTGCATACTTTATTGCAACTTTTATTTTTTACTGGTGGCACAGGTGGCGTCATACCATCGATTTTTTATGGACACATTTTCATCAAATACATCACAGTCCACAACGAATAGAAGTAATCACTTCTTTTTATAAACATCCTCTAGAAATGACAGTAAATTCAATAATTGGCAGTTTGCTGGTTTATTCATTACTGGGATTAAGTTTAGAAGCTGGAGGCATTTATACACTTTGTACCGCATTAGGAGAATTTTTCTACCACACCAATGTTAAAACACCACAATGGGTTGGCTATATTTTTCAGCGGCCGGAAATGCACAGGATACATCATGAATATAACAAGCACACCAACAATTACGGTGATATAGTTTGGTGGGATATGCTGTTTGGCACTTATGAAAACCCTAAAGAATTTAAAACATCCTGTGGTTTTGATAATGAAAAAGAACAGCGGCTCTTTGATATGCTGAAATTTAAAGACATACATAAGGAAAATGATAAATTGCAAGAATAAATAAAATAGTAATAGTAAAATATTTTTATGAAGTTAATATTTAATTTAGGCCAAACTTTTTATTTACTTATAACTTTTTCAATTTTAATTGTTCATAATGAATATTGGGATTCGCCATTGATATTATGGATTCTACTCAATCTACAAAATACAGCTACTAATTATATTTATCCACTTTTACCTTTTTTATCATTGTCGATGTTTCTGTTTACAATGGCAAAGTATGGTAAACAAAATTTTTTCATTTTGAAATATATAATTAATATAACAGCATATCTTTTATTACTTGGCTCAGTATTCTTACCGCCATATTTAGAAGGGGAATCGAATGAAGGGCTGTTTAATGGGATTATCCCTTTTATAACCCTGCTCCTATTTTTCCTTTCTTCTATATGCTTTTTAATTACTAATATTACCGGGTTAATAAAAATTTCGGCTGGTAAACAGTCTTAACTAAATTCAAAACCATTTTTTTATTTTTTATTATTATAAAAACAAAAAGGCGAAAGTAATTTTAATTACCCTCGCCATTGTAGCAGGAAATATCACCTGCCTGTAGTATCCGCTTCCACGGATTATAAAAATTTTGACAATTCACTTTTGGCCATTCACCTCTATGCCAAATGCATTTTATCTTTTTTAGCTAACAACTCATCTACAGTTTCTTTATACATATCATCGGGCACACAACAATCTACCGGGCAAACTGCTGCACATTGCGGCTCTTCATGAAAACCCTGGCACTCCGTACACTTATTGGGTGTAATATAATAAATATCTGAACTCACTGGTGCATTTCTTTGGTCAGCGTCTACCTGCGTACCATCTAACAAAGTAAACATTCCTTTTACAGTGGTGCCATCGGAAACAGCCCACTCCACTCCACCTTCGTAAATTGCATTGTTCGGACACTCCGGTTCGCATGCACCGCAGTTAATACATTCGTCTGTAATTTTTATTGCCATCTTCTGTCGTAATTTTGATTTTTTTAAACTTACCTTTTGGTTACAGGTGCAATTTAATAATAACAATATGAATTTACAAAATAGAATTGAATTATTACAAAAATTAAAAAATTATTTAGAAGACAACGATACCGAATGGCAGGAAGTAAAAGCAAACGCAACAGCACATAACGGCTGGTTTATTCCGGGTTTTATTGATTTGGCTGTACAAAATATTTGTACAGCATTTTTAGATACTGATAAATTAACCGCCTGGGCAAATCATTATCACCTGGATGATAATATTAACGGAAAGAATATTGGGCTGGTAATGGCGGGCAATATTCCGTTAGTGGGCTTTCACGATTTTTTATGTGTGTTTGTAAGCGGCCACACACAAACCATAAAATTATCGGGTAAAGATGATGTGCTGCTGAAACATATTGTACAAAAATTATACAGCTGGGATATCAGCGTTCAAAATTATATTTCGTTTGCCGAAATGCTGAAGGGATGCGATGCATATATTGCTACGGGCAGCAATAACAGCGCAAGATATTTTGAACAGTATTTTGCAAAGTATCCCAGCATAATACGCCGCAACCGTACATCGGTAGCAATTTTATATGGAAAAGAAACTGAAGAAGAACTGGATAAGCTAAGTGATGATGTACATTTATATTTTGGATTGGGCTGCCGCAATGTTACCAAAATATTTGTACCGTCAGCCTATGATTTTGTGCCTTTGTTAAAAGCTTTTGATAAGTATAAATATTTTGCCGATCATCATAAATACAAAAACAATTACGATTACCAATTGTCGATTGCTTTGATGAATAATATTTACTACATGACCAATGAAAGCACCTTATTAATTGAGAGTGAAGAAATTTTCTCAGCCATCAGCCAGTTAAATTACAGTTTTTATGACAATGCTGAAAAAGTGACAGCGTTACTGAAAGACAATTCAGATGTGCAATGTATAGTTGGGCAACAGCATACTCCTTTTGGGCAGGCGCAGCAACCGGGCTTATTTGATTATGCGGATGGCGTGGATACGATGCAGTTTTTGTTAACTTTATAAAGAGATGGGAAGTTTAGGGGTTTAGAAAACATGTACGAAGCTCTTCCTAATTAACTGTTAAAGATGGCAGTTGGTAAATCGCAATTTGTCAGTTCTGCGTTACTTTGTATTGTTGGGCATAAGAGTTGATGTTTAAAAAGGAAAGTTGAAAGTTGCACTCTCCGCTTTAATAAAAGTTGAATAAATTTATACTGTTGAAGAGTGCGACGCCAATGAAGCCAAATAGAAATTCTGAAGCCTGGCTCAAAAAAATAAAAAATTAAAAATAAAACCTAAGAAAAAATGAAAATGAAACAAGTGTTATCTACAGTAGCTATTAGTGCTGTTACCGCCCTTGCAGTAATTTGGGGCTATGGTAAATTTATTAAACACAACGATACCTATGCCGGCCAGCAGGCGGGTATTACACCTAATAATTATAAATACGCCGGCTTTACAGATGGTGGTACACCACCACCGGGTACGGTTGATTTTACAGCTCCGGCTGCAGCTGCTTCCCCAACGGTAGTGCACATTAAAACAAAAACCAACGCCAAGCAGGTAAATAATAATCTGCCCCGTACAAGGCCGGCTAACCCCTTCAGCGATTTGCTGGATGATGATATGTTTAACCAATTTTTTGGTGGCCGTGGAAATGTTATTCCGGAACAAAGGGCAAGTGGCTCGGGTGTTATTGTTAGTGAGGATGGCTACATTATTACCAATAACCATGTGGTGGATAAAGCAGACGAGTTAACAGTAACCTTAAGCAATAAAAAAACTTACAAAGCAAAAGTTGTTGGTACCGACCCTGCTTATGATTTAGCAGTTATAAAAATTGAAGCAGCTGGTTTACCATTTATATTGTACGGCAACAGCGATGATTTAAAAATTGGCCAGTGGGTTTTAGCCATTGGTTATCCTTTTAATTTAGAAACCACCGTTACTGCCGGAATTATAAGTGCTAAAGCAAGAAGCCTTGGATTAAACAGGGACAGAACAGGTGGTGCGGCAGCTGGCGTGGAATCTTTTTTACAAACAGATGCTGCAGTTAACCAGGGCAACAGCGGTGGTGCATTAGTTAGCACCGATGGAAAATTAGTAGGAATAAATTCTGCCATTGCATCTCCTACCGGTTATTACTCCGGTTATTCTTATGCTATACCGGTTAACATAGCCAAAAAAGTGGTGGATGATATTATAAAATTTGGAACTGTACAACGTGGTTTTTTAGGTGTGCAATATGTAAATGCCAGCGACCTTGATGAAGAAGCAAAGAAAAGAGCTGGTGTGCCCTCTACCGCCGAAGGTGTGTATGCACAGGAAGTGCCTGCTGATGGTGGTGCTTATGCTGCCGGCATTCGTAAAGGTGATGTGATTAGAAAAATTGATGCTACTGAAGTAAGCAATGGCGCCGAAATGCAGGGACAAATAAGCCGTTTTAAACCCGGTGATAAAATACCGGTTACTTATTTACGCAATGGCAAAGAAAATACTGTTATTGTTACACTTAAAAATAAGGCCGGCAATTTTGATATTGTAAAAGCAGATGCTTCTATAGATATATTGGGTGCCCAGTTGGTAACCTTAGATGCTAAAAAAGCAAAAGATTATGGTGTTGCAGGTGGTGTGATAGTTAAAAAAATAAACGAAGGTGCTTTAAATGATCAAACCCGTATGAAAGATGGTTTTGTAATTTTAAAACTTAATGATAAAGAAGTAAAATCGATAGACGAATTAAAAGTTGCTATCGGTGCAAATAAAAATGTTACTATCAGTGGATTTTATCCGGGTTATGATGGCATGTATGAATACCCGATTACATTAGGTGCTGAATAATATTTTAGATTATTAAAATAAAATGCCGGAGTTTTTATTCCGGCATTTTTTATGCTATCAATTATTCAAAAACTAACAAGGGTATTTTTATAAGCCGTATTAAATGGTAAATCAAAAACCTTCCACCTTTATTAGAATATAATAATGTTCAACACTGCAATATCCCTGCTAACATAAATTATTTATCCCCCCAAATAAAAAACCCGCCATGCAGCGGGTTTTTATAAATCATAAAATTCCTTTTATTTTTTTATCAATTTTAAACTTTGCACTTCGCCACTGCCGTCATCATATTTTACAATATAAATTCCTTTGGGCAGGTTACTGATATTAACCTGTGTTTGCAATGTGTTCAGGCTGGCTTTAACCTGGCGTACTACTCTTCCTTCAGGGCTTACTATTGTGATAAATGTACGCTCTGGAGATTTATTATGCTGTATGGTTACCTGGTCGGTTGCAGGTACCGGGTACAGTTGTATTTGTGTACCGGTTTGCTCCCTCACATAAACTTTTATGATAGAAGAATATTTACTTCTGCCATCAAAGTCAATATTTTTTACACGGAAGAACATAGTTTGCATTTGCTTGCCGGGGTAATCTAAACTGTATATCTTTTTTCCGCTTGCAGTTACATAACCGGCACTGGTAATGTCAACACCATTGGTACTGCTTTCTACATAATAACCTTTTACATTTATTTCTTCGCCAACATTCCACAACAGTTTTACACTGCCATCATTATCCCTACGGGCAACAAATCCTTCAAATGTTACAGGCAATGGACCACCTGCTACAGATAATGCCAGGTTATCAAATGTTATATTACCGGGTAGTATAGCCCTGAAAGTGAATTCAAACCTGATCTGCCGGCCAATGGTTAGGTCTGCATCGGTTAATAATAAGCATATACTTCCCGAAGTGCCGGGTAAAGCAGTGTAAACCGGGCCGTTAGCGGTATTGGCTAATATTTCCAGTGGAGGACTGGTAGCTCCTGATATAACCCTGATACGGAATTCGGTACCGGCTGGAGCCACATAACTAAAACCAATAGTTGCCCTGCCCTCTTCGCTTTGAAGATATACAGGAGAAATAAGACTGCCATTTCTTACAGTCAGTCCGCTGCTTTCCAGTTCTGCACCTAATCCGGCATTCCAAAAAAATGCAACGTCGTTTCCATCCGAGTAAATACTTGGAGAACTAAAGCCTTCATCGGAAGCATTAAAATTTCGGAAGACGGTACAATTTGTAGCCGTTGTAACAATTGTTGGAGATTGTGCAATAGCAACAATTCCCGAAGCGATCGCAATCGCAGAGAGTAAAAACTTCTTCATAAATTTTTTTTTAATAGTGTAGAGATAAAATTCAAAAAATGAATTTTCAGAGAGATGTGGGATTTAATTCTTACAGAAGTTTTGCGGAAGGATTGGATAAATAATTTCTACACATAAAATTTCAATAATGATGCCTGTTATTATTTTTTATGATTTCTAAGCCTGCGACTTATATAATTACAGTAAAAATTTTGATGTATTGCGCTTAATGATGTTGATAAATAAAAATAGGTTGCTTTTTTAAATAGAATTATTTGGCAAGGTATATTTCATGTAATGTGAAATCATTTCTACACTTTGGGAAAATAAAATATTTCGCAGCATATAAAATAAATATGAAAAGCAAATCAATTGGCAGATTACAACGGAACAATATTATGGGCTGGAAGCTGGAGCTTCCAGGTACAAAAAAAACCCTCTCACTTTTCAGTAAGAGGGATTTTGTATTTTTTTGCAAATTGCCAACTATCAATTTGCCTATTATCTTAATATCCCATTCCACCCATATCAGGTGCACCATGAGCATGAGGCGCTTCCTCTTTAGGTCTGTCGGCAATTACAGCTTCTGTAGTTAACAGCATACCTGCAATTGAAGCAGCATTTTCTAAAGCAACACGGCTAACTTTAGTTGGATCAATAACACCAGCTTTAAAAAGGTTTTCATAAGCTTCTGTTCTAGCATTAAAACCAAAATCGCCTTTACCTTCTTTAATTTTTTGTACCACGATAGAACCATCAATACCTGCATTTGCAGTTAATGTGCGGATAGGCTCTTCTAATGCACGGCGAACGATGGCCATACCGGTTTGCTCATCAGCTATCTGGCCTCTAACCTTAGGTTCCAAAGCTTCAATAGCACGGATGTAAGCAACACCACCACCTGGTACAATACCTTCTTCAACTGCAGCACGGGTTGCATGTAATGCATCATCAACACGGTCTTTCTTTTCTTTCATTTCCATTTCGGTAGCAGCGCCAATATATAATACTGCAACACCACCAGCCAATTTAGCTAAACGCTCCTGTAATTTTTCTTTATCGTAATCTGAAGTGGTATTTTCTATTTGTGCTTTAATTTGATTTACTCTTGAAGTAATATCTTTTTTGGCACCTTTACCACCAACGATTGTAGTGTTGTCTTTATCAATTGTTATCGATGCAGCCTGACCTAAGAAAGTTAAATCAGCAGCTTCTAATTTATGACCTAACTCCTCACTGATAACAGTACCTGCAGTTAAGATGGCAATATCTGTAAGCATTTCTTTTCTTCTGTCGCCAAAGCCCGGAGCTTTTACTGCAGCCACTTTAATAGTGCCACGTAATTTATTTACCACCAATGTTGCTAATGCTTCGCCTTCTAAATCTTCAGCAATAATTACTAAAGGACGGCCGCTTTGAGCAACTTTTTCCAGAATGCTCAAAATATCTTTCATTGCAGAAATCTTCTTATCATAAATCAAGATAAAAGGATTTTGTAATTCAGCCTGCATTTTTTCGCTGTTGGTTACAAAGTACGGAGATATATAACCTCTGTCAAATTGCATACCTTCAACTATATCAACTGTTGTATCTGTACCCTTTGCTTCCTCAACAGTTATTACACCTTCTTTACCCACTTTTACAAAAGCTTCGGCAATTAATTTACCAATGGTTTCGTCGTTGTTGGCAGAGATGGTGGCTACCTGCTGTATTTTTTTACTGTCGTTACCAACAGTTTGAGATTGTGCTTTTAAATTTTCAACTACAATGCTAACTGCTTTATCAATACCTCTTTTCAAATCCATTGGGTTTGCACCGGCAGCTACCATCTTTAAACCTTCGCTTATAATTGACTGAGCCAAAACAGTTGCAGTTGTTGTACCATCACCTGCAATATCTGCAGTTTTGCTGGCCACTTCTTTCACCATTTGAGCACCCAT
>NZ_JANMUN010000188.1:0-43782 GCF_031391665.1 Ferruginibacter sp. | reverse complement strand
CAAAACCAAAAATTACACAGTCCACCGATAAAGCAATACCATTACTGCTTTCTACTTCGGATTGTATAGCCGTGAGTGTTTTAATATTTTTTACCTTGTCTGTACTAACATCAGAAGTCATTGCTGAATATATTTAGAGTTTTAAATTTTACTTATTCTATTGCTTTATAAATTGTACGTAGTATTTAATTTTATTTTGTTCAATCTTTAAAAAATAAACACCCTTTACAAGCGATTTAAATTTATCGTTTAATGTTATTTTATACTGGCCTGCACTTAAACTGGCATTACATAATATCTGCAATTGCTGGCCGAACGAATTTACTAAAGTAATAATTACTTTTCCATTGCCTGGTACAATGTAATCGATTATTGCATTTGCAATAACCGGGTTGGGAGAAATTTTAATTCCCAAACCATTTTTAAGCCTTGTAATAATGCTGTTACGTGAAGTGGTTGCAAACTGTGCTGTGGCGTAATTTGTTGCTGGTGCTGCAATACAGTTAGCACTTACCCTCCACTCGTACGATACACCAGTACTAAGGTTATTTAGTGTAACGGAGCCTGTAGTAATTGCAGTTGCAATATTTATCCAGGTAAAAGTACCTGCTTCCCTGTACTCAATTGTATAAAAATTTCCTGCTGTGGATGCCCAGTTTAACACGGCCGTATTAGTGGTAACTGCTGTTACGTTTAATGCTGATGGCGCTGCCGGTGTTGCATTTACTACTACACTAATGGGTATTCGGGCACTTTCGCCGCAATTATTTTTTTGACTTACATAATAATTTGTTGTTCCTGCAACAGTGGTTAAAGGTGTGGGTGCATTCACACTTCCTGTACCGCCTGTGGCTGTAGTGTACCAGGTTAAATTTGTGCCGGTTGCAGTTAAAGCATTTGCTGTTACATTTTGGCAATAACTAACCGGGGTGGCTACTGCAGGTGCTGCAAGTATTGCTGTTACATTTACTACTACGGGCAAACGCACACTTTCGCAGCCTGAAGTTTGACTTACATAGTAGGTGGTACTTCCGGCAGTTGTTGTTACCGGTGTTGGTGCAGTTGCACTGCCCGTACCGCCGGTTGCAGCAGTGTACCATAATAAACTAGTACCCGTTGCACTTAATGCTGTTGCCGTTGCATTTTGGCAATAGTTAACCGGTGTTGTAGCTGCGGGTGCAAGTGTTGCACATGCAGGTACACTTATATATACATGATATTCTCCCGGCTGCAATGTTATAGTTTGAGCTGCTGCTGTTAGATTAAAAGTGGTGCCTGTTGTTCCATTAATTCCTGTACCGGTTCCATTGCTTATATAATTTGTCCAGTCGCCGGTGGTTTGAAAAGTAACTGCTTTGGTTTGCTGCACTACATCAAGGTTGGCAACAACTGTAATTTTTTTACCGCCAGCATTTGGGTCGGCAATTTGAAACAGTTTAACTAATCCCCCGGCATTATTAAAATCATAAGCAAAGGTGGTGTTGTTAAAAATTGCCGGATTACCCAATCTTAATTGCAGTAAACTTTTATAAGTATCGTACAAATGTTTGCGGTTAGGGTCGTCCATATATTCCCAACGTGGTGGCTTGGGCGAAAGATTTGAACCACCAAAAACCAGTGAAACATCATAACCCCTTTCTTCAAATTGCCAGATCATTTTTGGGCCGGGCACAGTAAAAAATACTGATGCCGCAGCTTCTTCTCTTGCCAAAGCAGTAGCCAGTGTTTTTACATTATAACTGCCCGATGAATTACCGAAGGTTATATTTTTGTACATGGTTCTTTCTTCATCATGGCTTTCCATATACCCAACTTCGGCAGGATTATTAAAAGCTTTTTTAGCATCGCTGTACACAATAGGAGAGATATCTGAATTAGATGCAAAACCCATGGTACACTGATTGTACACTGCATTGTTGTTTCCCCAAAGCATAAAACCATGCGCTGCATATTCCTGTTCTTCCTGGCTGGGCAGAGAACCCAAAAACTCCAGTATCATATAAGTGTTGGGATAATTTGCAATGGTGCCATCGTAATATCTTTTTAAATTGGCCACCCTGCTTGCATCGTAATTTTCAACAGTAGTTGTATTGGTGGGTGTTTGTGTAAACCCTTTCGCCAAATCTAAACGAAAGCCATCTACTTTATATTCCGTTATCCAGTGATTAATGGACCGCTGCACTAAATACTGTGTAGCAGTTGAAGTGTGATTAAAATCGTTGAACACACTGTAAGGGTGAGGCGCTGTAACATTTAACCAGGGATTATTGGCAGCTGGCTGGCTGTTGGCAGCATTCCAGTACATTTTTGCCTGCGGTGCATAATTATCGCATTGGTTATACACCACATCAAGTAAAACTGCAATACCATTTTGATGGCACTTATCAATAAACTCTTTCAATTTATTTTTTGTACCATAATATTTATCGGGTGCAAAATAAAAAGTTGGATTGTAACCCCAGCTTTCGTTGCCTGTAAATTCATTAATGGGCATTAACTCAATAGCGTTTATGCCAAGGTTTTTAAAATATTGAAATGAATCTATTAAAGATTGATAACTGTGCTGTGCTGTAAAATCTCTTATCAGCAGTTCATACACCATCAGATTTTTTTTATCCGGACGGGCAAAATTAGTTATCTGCCAGTTGTAAGGTGCTTCGCCGGGATGTAAAATGCTTACAATACCTGTAGTTAATCCTGTTGGGTAAGGTTTTAAGTTAGGGTAAGTAGTTGATGAAATAAACTGATCGTTATCGGGGTCTAATAATTTTTGTGCGTAAGGGTCTGCAATTATAATACTGTTATCAATTAAGTATTGATAGCCATACTCTGTATTTGGAGTAAGACCTGTAACAGTTATCCAAAAATAATTACCATCGGGTGTTTTGTTCATTTGATTAGAACAGCTAACTGCCCAGTTAGAAAAATCGCCTAACACCACCACATTGTTTTTACCGGGTGCGTATAACACTAAAGTTGCTGCAGTGTTATTGGCAGCGTAATTAATACCTTCCTGCACACCTGCAGGTAATGCTGCTACACTTGTTGTGGGGGCAATGTAAAAACTAAAAGAATCTTTTTTTATTCCTGTACCATCGTTGCCTTCCAGCATTACAGTTTGATTACATGCAGTGGCTATAGTTGGATTGGCAGAAATGGTATTTGCACTTGCTGCTGTATTAATTGTTACGCCATTTAATTTTAATGTTAATGCTGCATTAGCAGATGATACTCCTGTAATATTAATGTTTCCTCCAACTGCAACATTTAAGGGCTCCACCCATGGAATATAACGTGGTTCAAATGGCGGCAGGTTTAATCGTACTGCGTATTCGGTATTACCATAAACGGGAATATACATATCGCTGTTATCAGAATTTACCTGCTTGAGTGTTCCCGGTGCATTTCTAAAAATGGCAGTAACTTTTTTTATTGATTCGCCGGCAGGCACACCAAAAAAACTGCGTACATTGGTGATAGTGTATTGATATTTATTATTGCCAAGCGGCGTTGCTTTTGCTAAAGGATCAGCAGTACCCCAGGTAAACTTTACATATTTCCAGTCGGATGGTCCGGTACTTAAGTTGGTAATTACGCCTACATGCACATATATATTGTTTGAATTACCACTTTCAAAATTTAAAAGGCCCTGGTTGCCTTTGGTACAATCTATCGTAAAAACTAAGGTGGAATTATCAACCGGAAATTCGGGAGACCAGTTTAATAAACGTTGAGCATTGGTTGCTGTAACAATAAAAAACAGCACCAGCATAAACAGGTATTTCTTCATAAACAAGCAATTTGAATTAATGTGTAAATCTAACACATTAATTGAGATTGCAAACTATTTTTGGGGCAATTTTTTATAAACGGTTTTTCCATTTATAAATGTTTGAGTAACAGAAGCGTTCAATAAGTTTTTTATATCGCCGCCAATTAAATCGGTATCCAATAGTATAAAATCAGCCGCTTTGCCGGTTTCCAAACTTCCTTTTTCTTTTTCTTCAAAAGATCCTTTGGCTGCCCAAATGGTCATGCCTCTTAATGTTTCTTCTGGTGATAAAGCATTTTTAATTTGAAAACCGCTATCTGGAAAACCTTTACTATCCTGCCTTGCAACAGCGGCATAAAATGTTTTAAAGGGAGAAATATCTTCTACCGGAAAATCGGTACCCAGCGGCAGCCATCCATTTTGATTGAGCAATTGTTTATAAGCGTAAGCCCCTTTTATTCTTTCTGCCCCCAATCTTTGTTCGGCCCAATACATATCACTGGTGGCATGCGTTGGCTGTACCGATGGAATGATGCTGTATTTTCCAAAATAATAAAAATCATTTTTATTTACAACCTGCGCATGCTCTACTCTCCAGCGCCTGTCATTGTTTTCTTTCAGCACACTTGCATACACCTGTAATATCATTCGGTTGCCACTATCACCAATGGCATGTGTATTGGCCTGAAATTTTGAATTGTAAATCTGCGGAATAATCTTTTCGAAATAAGATCTGTCTTTTAATAAAAAACCCTGCCAGCCGGGTTTATCGCTGTAAGGTTGCAGCAAACATGCACCACGGCTTCCCAACGCACCATCTGCATACAACTTAAAACCATTTACGTTTAGCATAGGCGTTTTGTAAGGCCCGTTTTTTAAATAGTAAGCGTAATTAGCCGAATCATCCGAAAGCATAACATTCAGTTTCATTTTTAAAGTACCTTCTTTTTGTAAGGCATCTATTATATCAACATGGTTTTTATTTAAACCGCAATCAACAATAGTTGTTAAGCCCATCGCAAAGCAATTTTGTTGCGCTTCGTTTAATGCAATGGCATATTCATCTTTTGTTGGTACAGGCACAGCTGCAAAAATTATATCTTCTGCATTGTCAATCATTATGCCGGTAAGTTTTCCATCGATGGTTTCTATTGTACCGCCTGCAATGGTTTGGCCTGGTTGTACATTTGCTAATTCTAATGCTTTGGTGTTAGCAATTAATGCATGTCCATCTATTCTTACTAATGCTATAGGATTGTTGGGAAAATTAATATCTAAAGAATCTTTGTTGGGGAATTCTTTTACAGTCCAATCATTCTGATCCCACCCACGGCCCTGCACCCATGTACCCGGTTGTATATTTTTTGCTTTTATAAATTCTTTTACTTTATCAATACATTCCTGCCAGCTTTTAGTGCCGCTTAAATTTACCTGCTGTAAACTAAATCCGTAATTTAAAAAATGGGCATGGGCATCTATAAAACCCGGATAAATAAATTTACCTCCTGCATCAATCGTTTCTTCGCCTTCGTACTCTTTTAAAATTTCATCGTTTGTTCCAATGGCAATAATTTTTCCATCGCTTACTGCCATTGCTTCTGCAACAGAAAATTTTTCATCGACGGTATAAATTTTTGCATGATGAATAAGGAGTGGTATTTTTTGGCGAAACTTACACGAGGCAATAAGCAATATGCAATATCCAATTGGCAATAAGGAGAAGAATTTTTTGAATGACATAAATATCTTTTTTCAAAAATACCATAAACAAACGGAGTGTTGAAAAATGTATTTAAAATTTTATTTTTAAGATTTAGTATTTAAAGCACAATTTGTCGAATGAATAATTCTCTCCGTGTTTTTATTTCTCTTTTAAATTTTAGCTGCCTTTTCCTTTCTTTTTTTGTGGAAAAAAAAGAAAGGAAAAAGCCACCCGAAAAAGATTACATCCCTTTTTCGGGGTTGTTCCCTGATGAGGCTTTTGTATTACTGTACTTCAACATTAATAACACGAATTGTAAGATCATTTTTTTCTTTTAAAATTAGAAAACAAATCTTAAATCAACATAAAAAAGCCCCGCCAAAAAAAGCGGAGCCGTTGTATTCGTATTCACCATTTATTATTATTTTCCACCACCGCCTCTGTTTCCACGTTGCGGCCTTGTTGATGGCTCGATGGTATCTTTCCAAATTTTCATTTGATCGGCAGTAAGTATTTCTTTTAATTTAGCATCTCTTTCATCATTCATTTTTTGTCTGGCAGCCATCATTGCATCACGGTCCATTTGTCCGCCACTGGCTCTCATCTCTTCCATTTTTTTATCTGACTCTTTAAAAGAATTTAAAAAGATATCATCTACCTGTTTCATTTTAGCAGCATCTAATTTAAAGGCGCTGTCTAATTTTTCGTGAATGGGTTTTAATCTTTCTTCGGGTGTACGGCGCTGAAAATTGCCCCCGCCCTGTGCATTTACGGCAGTAATGCTGAACATAGCTGCAATAGCTGCCAACAGAATTTGTTTTTTCATGTTTACGTTTTTATTTTTTTTGATAAAATTTAGTTTATTTTTTTTCGTCGGGTTTTTTCTTTTTATTCCATATTTTATAAAACAGCGAATCAAATTTTGGTTGCTGTTCTGCAGTACAAATTTTTCTAATGGTGGCAAAATGATTCATCATCTGCAACTCCATCATTTTTTGATTTTCGGCAGATTGATTTATTGCAACGGCAATGGCAGAATCATTAAAACCTTTTGTGCCCAATTCTTTAAACTGCAGCTCCTTATTATTTTTCAAAGCTTCCATATCTACCTTCATTTTTTCTTTGCGTTGTTTACTCAGGGTATCATACTGCTGAAGCTGTGCATCATTAAACCCAATTTCTTTTTGTAAAAAATCCCTCATCATGGCACCCCTGTCGTAGCCACCACGGTTGCCACCCCTTCTCCCTGCATCTTTATTACCCATAAAAAAGAAGAGCATGGCAATATTTGTAACCAGCAAAATGCCGATTATTAAAAGGTAAAATTTACTTTTTGTTTGTGTACTCATTATTAAGGTTCTATATTTTCTATGTAGTTTAATACTGTAGTGGAACTGCTGTATTCATCAACAGCTGCATATTGTTCTTCTGCAGCTGCTGCAGTTTTACCGGGATAATTATAAGTAACCACTGTTGCATTGATAGCTATTACCAAACAAAGGCCCACCAGTGCAATTGCAGGCTTGCTTATAAAACGTAAAGCATTATCCCAGCCGCTTTCTTTTTCATTTTGCATTCTTGCATTTAATCTTGTTAAAAGATACGGTTTGGGTGTTGCCCTTGCGGCACCATCCAAACTGTTTAATGCATCATGAATGAGTTTGTTTATGTGTTCGTGATTATCCATTGTATTAAAAATTATTTTCTTCGTAATACTGTTTCAATATTTTTCTTAAATTTCCTTTTGCCCTTGCAATTAAAGATTCTACGGCTGTTAGCGAAATATCCATAATAGCTGCAATATCCTGATATTTTTGAGCTTCCAGCTTATGCAGCGTAAATGCAATGCGCTGGTTGCCGGGTAACTGTTCCATTGCTTTAAATAATTCGCCTGCTCTTTCTTTATTCTCCATTACCACACCGGGGTGATTAAATTCTTCCGGATGTATATCTTCTTCGCTGGCGGTACCGAATAAACTTTGTACAAATGCAAAACGTTTTTTTCTTTTCTTTTTCTTTATATGATCCAGCGATTTTGAAATTACAATGCGGTACAGCCAGGTTGAAAATTTTGATTCGCCTTTAAAAGAACTTACTGACTGGTACACCTGTATAAAAACATCCTGCGTAATATCATCGGCATCATCTTCATTTTGCACAATACCAATTGCTGTATTATAAACCATATCCTGCCATTCATCAACCAGCTTTTTAAAAGCCTGCTCATCTCCCTGCTGCAGTTGCACAATTAATTCCGGTTGATTCAAAACGTATCATTTTATTATTGCCACTTTAAAAGTAACTAAAATCCGCCACCCCTGTTACCTCCCGGCATCATTGGTCTGTCTCCACCATCCCTGTTAAAATTATTTTGCCTTGCCGGCACGGTTCCGAAATTTTTCAATTTATAAGTAAACGTAAGCATAAAATACTGTTGTAATACCTGTGTTTGGGAATCCTGAATATAAGTATCAGTTACAGATCTTACAATACTTTGATTTTGTTTCAGCAAATCAAATACAGATAATTTAATTTCTCCTGTTTGACCTTTCAATATTTTTTTACCGATTGCAGCATTCCACAACCAAAAGCTTTGGTTAAAGCCTGCAGCTAAACCGGTATTAGCATTTCCCGAAACATCATTTTGAATAAACCAGCCTTTTTTACTTAACAGGTTAATTTGTGCACCTGCTGCCTGATTAACATATTTGGTAGTAGTGCTTTTTGTTGTGTTGGTTGATGAGTTATTAAAATTTGCACTGTACGATAAATTAAAATCAACATACTCACTTATATTACTAGCAAACACCACACCTGTATTATAATTGTAGTTATTTGTAACAACAGGCTTGTAATCTATCAAACCAGGTAATCTTGAGTAACTAAATCCTGCATTTAAATTTACTGTTGTTTTAATAAACTTTAGCGGCATGCTGTAATTAAAAAAAGTACGCAGGCTTTTGTAACCATCTAAGTTAACCGGTTTGGTAAATTGTGAATTTCTTTTCACCGTTACATTATTTATGACAGAATCTGTTTTAATAAAGTAAGATGCGTTTGAAATATAATCGGCTGCAGTTTGCAAGAACAAATTGGCAAAGAAACTTTTACTGGTTTTTGAATTAGTATAAGAATAGCGGCCTGATACAAAATGAGTATAAGATTGTTTTAAGTTGGGGTTACCACTGCTTACTGACAGAGAGTTGGTATCACTGATAACATCCTGTAACTGAGTAATAGATGGAAAATTAGTTGATGCCCTGTAGAACACACGTATATTACTGTTAACAGATACTTTTTTACGCCACATTAAATTGGGTAATACATTAGTGAATGACTGATTAACTGAACTTGCAGTGGGAAAAATTCGCTGACTTTCTAATTTTGAATTTTGAAAATTTACACCAAAAGAAAGTTGCTCATCCCTGCTTTGCCCCAAACGGTAACTAATGCCTGCGTTATTAGTTGTAATAGTATTATCAAAAAGGTTTGACAATTTACCATCGAACAAGGTGTACTTCTGTCCGTCGTAATTAAAGGTTTGCTGATTGGCTTTATTTTTTTGTACTGTTGGAGTATAATCAATTTGTAACTGTCCTTTTTTTCCAACAGGTTCTGTATAAGATATGTTTCCGCCAATTGTAGTACCGCTGGTTTTACTATCTCTGAACCTGTTTGATATAACTTCTGAAACACTTGTGGAATCGTAATATTTATTTCTTGCGTCAGTTATAGTTTCCCCATCATTTTTACTCCACCCGGTATTAAAGCCAAATGAAATGGTACGGCCTCTTTTTGGAAATGAGTGGCGGAACATAATGTTATTTCTGATATTATAACCATCCCTGTTGGAATTGTTATTAGTTAATGATACCCCGGTAGAATCATTTTCGGCATAAAAATTTTGTGCAGAAGAAGTGGATACCGATTTATTGTTCTGAAAGCTGATGCTTGGAATAATAAATAATGAATTGGCAGAATCCAATTTGTACTCCAGCCTTAAATTAACTCTGTGGTTAGTGTTATTGGTTGATGAAGTACTTTTTTGTATGCCAAATAAATTTTTGGGATCGAAAAAATTTTGCGTATTGGTTAAGCTTTCGTTTGTATTAGTACTGTTGTTAAAAAAGTAACTGCCTGTTAAAGTAAGTTTTTTACCATAAACATTACTAAAATTTAATCCGGCTGCATTTGTTTTACTGATACCATTCGACTGACCTACGTTAAAATTATCTGCTCCGCCAAAATTACCGCCTCCACCACGTCCGCCGCCGCCTCTTCCACCACCACCGCCACCGCTGCTGGTTACACCCAGCAAATCCTGGCTGCCAAAATTTTGCATGTTGATATTATTAAAATTGCCCACTAACGATAGCCGCCTGTTGCCATTAAAAAAACTAATGTTGCCACCTGCGCTGTAACGGCTGTCGGTTCCGGCACCGGCATATATCCTTCCAAACTGGCCGTTCTTTATTCCTGATTTTGTTACAATGTTTACTGTTTTTATTGAGTTACCGTCATCAAAGCCTGTTAGCTGTGCCTGGTCGCTCAGCCTGTCGAATACCTGAATTTTATCAATTACTTCGGCAGGTAAATTTTTTAATGCAGCTGTTGCGTCATCACCAAAAAAATCTTTACCATCTACCGTTACTTTTCTTACCGATTCTCCCATGGTGGTTACTGTACCATCTTTTGCAACTGTAATACCGGGTAATTTTTTTATCAGGTCTTCGGCAGTAGCATCGGGGTTTACTTTAAACTGGCTGGCGCTAAATTCGGTGGTATCGCCTTTTTGTTTTACCGGCGGTGTTTTAGCCACTACAGTTACACCGGTTAAATCGGTGGCAATTTTTGCAATAGCAAAAGGAATGGCATCTATATTACTTGCAAGCAATGTAATTTTTTGTTCGATTTTTTCGTAGCCTGTAAAACTTATTTGTACTACGTAAGCCTGAGGCAATAAATTACCAAACTGAAAATTGCCTTTATTATCAGTAACCTTTAATGTTTTTTGTGTACTGTCACTTTGCATAATAAGTGCTATAGTTGCCCCTGCTATGGGAGATTTATCGTCCTTATCGGTTAGCTTTCCTTTAAGGGTTATATTTTGGCTGTTAGCTGCTAAAGAAATTAATCCTGAAACTAAAAAAACCAATACTCTTTTACATGTAAATTTTAACTGCATATTACTTTAGACGCCGCAGCTGAAAAAAACTGTCGCACTGGTGTTAATTTGGCGGTTCAGGCTTATTTTTTAACAAATTACCTTATTAATATACATTGGTTAATTTGCTTTTTTACAATTAACTTGCAGCCCTAAAATTTTATGAGTATGGAGTATAATAAATTAGCTTCTGTTACCGGCAAAAGTGGATTGTTTGAATTGATATCATCAAAAGCAGATGGTGCAGTGGTACGTTCTTTAGAAGATAACACTTCGCAATTTGTGAGCAGCCGAATACACAGTTTTTCGCATTTGGAAAGTATTGAAGTATTTACAGTAAAAGATAATGTGAATTTATCGGAAGTGTTTTTGGCCATGAAAGCCAGCACCGAAAAATTACCTGATGCCAGTGATGCCAAAGCAGTAAAAGCGTATTTTGGAAAAGTATATCCTGATATGGATTTTAGCAGGGTGTATGCCAGCGACACTAAAAAGATGATAAAGTGGTTTGAGGTTTTGGTAAAAAACAATGTAGAAATAAAGCTGAGCGAAGTACCGCAGGAAGGTGCTGAAGCAAGTGTTGCCAAAGCAAAACCAACAGAACAAAAAACAGCATCGGTAAAAAATAATGCGCCGGCTAAAAAAATAAATTCGCCCAGGAAGATGGCATAGGTTGGCCACTAATTACACGAATTTTTACGAATTAAAAAATACAAAATCCTGCTATGGCTTTACAAGTGTAGCAGGATTTTTAAGGTTTTACAACCTTCTATTCATCATTCACAATTGACCATTTACCATGTACACCGCCGATATAAAAAAACTCCCCCGCCTTTTTGTTCCTCAAAATTTTGTACTAACGGACTGGAACAGCCTGGAACCTTTTTTTAAAAATTTATTAGAAAGAAATATTGATACCAAAGAAAGTTTGGAACAATGGCTGAAAGACCAGAGCGAACTGGAGGCCATGGTGAATGAAGATGCCTGCTGGAGACAAATACGCATGACCTGCGATACAGAAAATAAAAGTTTGGAAGAGGCTTTTAATTTTTTCTGTATGGAGATACAACCCAAAATTCAGCCTTATGCTGATGCACTGAATAAAAAATTAGTAGCGCATCCCTTAGCCAGTGAACTGGATGCTGCAAAATATTTTACTTATCTCCGCAGCGTAAAAAAAAGTATTGAATTATTCAGGGAAGAAAATATTCCATTGCAGGCGGAGCTTTCTGTTTTGCAACAACAGTACGGCGTTATTACCGGCAAAATGATGGTGGATGTTGATGGGCAGGAATATACTTTGCAACAGGCTGCTAAGTTTTTAGAAAGCGCCGACAGAAATAAAAGAGAAGAAGTGTACAGAAAAATGCAGGACAGGAGATTAGCTGACACTGCGCCATTAAGTGATTTATACAATCAACTCATTGAAAAAAGAAATAAAGAAGCCATTAATGCCGGTTTTAAAAATTACAGGGATTACCGTTTTAAAGAGCTGGGGCGTTTTGATTATACCGCAGCAGATTGTTTTCAATTTCACGAGGCGGTAAAGTTGCATGTAATGCCTTTGGTAAATATTATTTATCAAAAGAAAAAACAAAAATTAGGATTGGATACTTTGCGGCCATGGGATACCGATGCAGAACCTGCAGGCACTGAGCCTTTGCGCCCTTTTAAAACAAGCGAAGAATTAATTAATAAATCTATTGAGTGCTTTACTAAGCTGCGTCCGTTTTTTGGCGACTGCCTAAAAAAGATGAATGAATTAAAACATCTTGATCTGGAAAGCAGGAAAGGCAAAGCTCCGGGCGGCTACAACTGTCCGTTAGCTGAAAGCGGTGCACCATTTATTTTTATGAATGCTGCAGGGCAAATGCATGATGTAACTACAATGGTGCATGAAGGCGGCCATGCGGTACATTCTTTTTTAGCACATCCATTAGAGCTTAGTGGCTTTAAAGAATACCCAATGGAAATTGCCGAAGTGGCCAGCATGGCTATGGAATTATTCAGTATGGATGAATGGGAAACTTTTTTTGATAATGATGCCGATTTGATAAGAGCAAAAGAACACCAGTTAGAAAGGGTGATCACTATTTTTCCATGGATTGCTACGATTGATAAATTTCAGCATTGGATTTATGAAAACCCTGCTCATACCAACGAACAACGCACCGTTAAGTGGAACGAAATTTTAAATGAATTTGCTGATGATGTAATTGATTACAGCGGATTAGAAAATTACCGCAGCAATGCCTGGCAGCGCCAGTTGCATTTATTTGAAGTACCGTTTTATTATATTGAATATGGTATTGCCCAGTTAGGCGCTATTGGTATGTGGATGCAGTTTAAGGAAAACAGGCAATTGGCAATGGACAAATATTGCAATGCATTGGCATTAGGTGGTACTAAAACTTTGCCTCAATTATTTGAAACCGCCGGATTAAAATTTGATTTTAGCCCGGAGAAAATAAAAGTGTTGATGGAGTTTGTGAAGGGTGAGGTGGAGAAGACAGCTTAACCATAATCACTTCACCAAACCCAAAAACTGTTGGTTCACTTTCTTAATAATATATCCGCTTATCCAGCCCACATAAGCGTATTTAGGAAAAATAAATTTTTTGCCGGGGTTAATGGTATTGATTTGTTTTACCAGTTCATCTAACCAAACGGTGCCGGCAAGTAATGCTTTTTGATCGTAGGTATTTATTACCCTGTTGATATTTTTTTGAGTTGCCTTTGCTTCATCGGCGTTTTGTATAACAGAAATATCGGGGTGCGTAAGCTTTTCGTAATCGGAAAAAACTTTTTGGCGAAATGCTGTAATATCACTGCTGCTAAGCTCCGTATAATTATTAACGGCGCTTTGCGGATACATCAGCGAAGCTATTGACCATACAATTCCTCCCGACAAATACACCGCATCTCTTGCTTTAAAATCGGGCTTGGCCACCAGTTCATCAATCATTACTTTTATTAAACTGTCTTTAATAATTTGTTCAGCTGTTTTTAAAAACACTTCCAAATTACCCTGCACTTTTGCATCTACCAAACGCTGAAAAGATTTTGTGCCTAAAGAAAAATTAACAGGAATAAATTTTTTCTCTCTGGAAAAATAACCTCCTTTTGTATTACCGCTTCCAATATCCAACTGGTTATTACTATAACGGTTTTTTTGCGGCACAATACCTATAAAACTCAATTCCGCTTCCTGCTCGGGTGTTACATACATTATATGAATGGCGGTGTCAATTTCTTTTGGGCGGATGACGTTTGCAAAATAATCTACTTTTTCATACCTGTCCAGTTCCTGTTTTAATCCGCTGCTGATTACAATATAAGTTCGTTTACTTACCACCTTAAAACGGTTCACAACAATATCCATCAGCTTTGCAATAGCATCCCTGCTTTCTTTTTCGCTTTGATAAGACAGCGATGCAGCATCTGTATTTATAGAGGTATCTAATTTTAAAACGTAATCGTACTGCCTGTCTTTATTAAGTGTTACATCAATTATACTGAGTTTAATTCCTTTTGCGCCCACTTCAATACCGGCATATAAATCGCCAATGCCCTGCACACTTTTTAAAAGGCTTTCCACTACATTAGCAATTATATTTAAATTTTGGCTGCGGTATAATGCAATCGCTTTTTTGTAAGATTTTACAGCCAGTTCGGGCTGTTCAGTTTTAGTATAAAAATTACCCAGGCCTTCGTTGGCGAATGCCATGCAATAAACATCATCAAATTGTATCGCTTTTTCCAATCCTTTTTTAAAAAATTCTTCAGCCGCTTCAAACTGCTGTGCTTCCAGTAAAGAAGTAGCAGTTTTCAGTGTTCTGAAAGTTGCCTGGCTTTTTATTTTTTGAGCATACACAGCAGTACTTGCTAAAAAGAAGCCCACTAAAAGTATTTTTTTAAACAACATTTTATTAAAAGTTTATTTTGGTAAAAAGATTTTGCAGTACCGCATTTACAGTTAAGCAGGGTTAGGGATTTTTTGATACAGAATAGCAGTAGTCATTTTTGGCTAAGTTAAAGCCATTAGCGGTTGTATGGGTAAAAACACAGCTCCAATTGTAAACAGATTTTCCCCTGTTTTAAAAAATAAAAATTTCAAACTATGCCTTAAAAATTATTTACAATCATCGCAAACCCCACCCACCACCATTTGGGCATGTTTGGGTTTAAAGCCTTTGGGCAGTTTTACTTCGGGCACAGTTACATCATCGAGGCAGGTGGTTTTAAAACAAACATCGCAAATAAAATGTACGTGGTTATCGTGGTGGTGTCCGGCTTCGCAATCCTGTTTGCAAAGGGCATATAAAATAGAATTATCAGTAGTGGGTATGTTATGGATAATCCCTTTATCAACAAAAGTTTGCAGTGTTCTGTAAACGGTTACCCGGTCAAAAATTTCTCCGGTACTTTTTTCAATATCAGCATGTGCCAGTGCACCGGGACTGTTCAAAAATAATTCTAATATTTTTTTACGGCCATCGGTAACGCTCAGCTGGTTCTTTTTTAATATATCGAGCAGGTTGTTCATTACATTGTAAAGTTAAATAAAGTTCGTGAGGCTAAAATGGTGAGTATGCTGTCCTTCAAGGATGTAATATTGACCATTCGCCATTGACCATTCACCACATTAATTCGGGTCGCTGCTAAATCCATTCATAAATCTTTTACTGGTAACTTTTTCTTTCAGCAATCCTTTAATATCATTTATTAAATTATTGATCTCTTCGTTATTCAATCCATCATACACCATTCCTCTTACCCTTCTTTGTTTATCTACCAAAGCAAAAAACTGGGTATGTATAAACTGATCTTTTATTAATTGTGTACTGTCGGGTTTACCATTATCAATTCCATAATCCTGCCGGGCCATCTTATATAATGCTGCTTTGCTGCCGGTAACGAAGTTCCAGTTGGTGTTTAGTACCTGTGGGTTTAGTGGTTTATCAGTTGTGTCATACGCAATTTTGTAAGAGCCGTCTTCATTTTTTAAAAGTATACCATCAATCATTTTTGCTTCGTAAGCTTTTAACAAGGGCACCGAATCTGTTTCGGGCATGCAGGTATGCGACAAAATCATAAAGTTGGGATCATCTTTAAATGCATCGTACACCCGTCGCATGTTGGCATTCATTATGGGGCAAATACCTTTGCAGGTGGTAAAAAAATATTCTGCAACATACACTTTGCCTTCTACATCACGTTGCGTAATGGTTTTTCCATTTTGATTAACAAAAGAAAAGTCTTCTACATTAGCATTTCTTACCAAAAGATTAGATTTTGAAAAATCGTAATCGCTGAACACCATTAAATAAAAAGCCCCCAGCAATAACGAAAAAAAAACCACATACAGCAGCAACTTCTTACTCATACAAATATTTTTTGCAAATTTACGCCGGATGCAATTGGGTAAAAAATGTTGTTTTACTCTTTTTTAAAAGTTGCAACCTTATTGCAAATATACTATCTTTGCCCTCCATAAAATGAATATAAAATTAAACTGGGACGCTTTAGGTATTGGTACTTCTGTTGCCTGTGCCATTCATTGTGCTTTATTGCCAGTGATAGTTACCAGTTTGCCCGTGTTTGGCATCAATATTATTCATAACTCTTTTTTTGAGTGGGGCATGATAGCGCTGGCATTTATTGTAGGCGTTTATTCTTTGTATCATGGCTACATTACACACCACCGTTCTTTTATACCGGTATTAATTTTTGCAGTAGGTTTTATTTTCCTCGTGTTAAAACAATTTTTTATTCCTTTTGAATATTTGTTTTTAGCCATAGCCGTGCTGCTTATTATTACAGCGCATTATAAAAATTACAGGCTTTGCCAAAAAAGTAAATGTGCATCACCGCATCACCAGCATTAGCCCCGGTTTGCGGAAGAGTAAAAAATGCACGGGCCATTACTTTGCGTAAACCCTGCTTTAAAAATTAAAAATAATTTTTTGTTACTTTATTTTTACCACACCCGTTTTATACAAATCAATAGCCTGTTTTAAAATTGATTTTATCGTTTTAATGGGCAATTGCTTATCCGCATCAAACAGCATAATTTTCATCCGTGATCGTTTTTCAGTAATCAGTAAAGGGTGGTCAAAATGTTTTCCTTCTACAATACCAATATAAGGTTGCTGTGTGTTTTTGTTTACCCATAAATAGCAGAACATTTTTCCTTTGTAACAGAAAAAAGGCATGCCGTATTTCCAGGCACTGGCAATGTCTTTATCCTGTGAAAGAATAATTTCTTTTAACGCCAGTAAACAACCTTGCAACGGCTCTTCTTTTTGCAGATAAAAATTATCAATATTGTTGAGCATATTTTATTTAACGGCTATAAATATATCAACTTCTGCGTTCTCCGGGTTTTGCGCTTTTTGCCCGTACACTTCAAAATCAGCTGTGTAACTTCTTTCTATAGTCGAATTCCAGATTTTTACCCATTCATTAAAAACTACTCCTTGTAAAAGATTTCCCTTTGCAATGTGTTGTACATAATTTCCGTCTTCAATTGTTTTTCCAATCATACCATCAGGAATACTATCCAGGCTTTCTGCTTTGCAACCCAAAATGGTGGTGTAAGGTTTGGTATGATCTTTTTCATAATCGGTATATACACAATACAGCGTATTATCAATTTTATTGGGAATTCTTTCCAGTACCCCTTCAGTCATAAATTTATTCCATAACGCCGGTATATCAATGCCTGATTGTCCATTTTCGTTGGTAGTTGTTACAGCAATACCAATAACATAGAAAGGGTTTATTTTTTGTGTAGTCATATTTATTTGTTTTGTCAGCAAAAATAATTAACGCTTGTGACAACCCTATGTCAGCAGTGAAAGCTCTTTGTCATTAAAATTTTTATGCAGTTTAAAATATGAATTTATTAAATTGTACTAAAATCATCAGTAATGAAAAAGATAATCTACTTACTTGTATTATTTATTGCAGTTAATAAAATTGCAATTGCACAAACAAAAGATGAATTACAAATAAGAAACTCGATGAACGAACAGTTAGCTGCCTGGAATGCCGGTGATGTTGACCGCTTTATGCTTACTTACTGGCAAAGTGATTCGCTAAAATTTATTGGTAAAAGCGGTGTTACTTATGGCTGGCAAAAAACTTTAGAAAATTATAAAAAAGGATATCCTGATACCGCCGCAATGGGAAAATTAGATTTTAATATTCTGGAAGTAAAAAGATTATCGGTACTGTATTTTTTTGTGGTGGGCAAATGGCATTTAACCCGTAGCATTGGCGATGTTGGCGGCCACTTTACTCTATTATTTAAAAAGATAAAAAACAAATGGGTGATTGTGGTAGATCATAGCAGTTAAATGGTTTATTGGTTAATTAGTTTATTGGTTGATTAGTTAATACTGTATGCAAATACTGCTCCACCTTTAAACCAATAAACTAATTAACCAGTCAACTTTTCACGGATATTTTGCAAGTTTTACAAATAAATATTTACTGCATAAAAAGTAGGATGCAGTAAGGCCCAGTAATGATGCGGTTATATCACTGTAATCGAATGTTCGGCCAAAAACAGGAATCAACTGCAATACTTCATTAATTATCAACAAGCAAAAACATACAACACAAAACCATTTTAACTGTTTATCAGAATGAAGATTAATATATTTACTTAACAACCAGTAGCAACCAAACGGCAGTAAAAATGAACCCAGCAAATTGGGCGCAATGCCCAGCAAAAATGTTGTGGGTTGGCTAAAATTAAAATAAGGCCTGATACCCCATTTAATTCCTTCAATTATTACTGCACCTGTGAGTAAAGTGTATTTGCAAAAAATTTTAAGCAGCATACCGGTTGGGTTTAGTGCTTAAAAGTAATACAATATTATAATAAGGGAATACCAGTAAAAGGGTATTTTATGCATAACGAAAGTTATAAGCGCCATTTTCGCCGCAGATAAATAATCATCATTATTAAACTAGAGGCCGATAAAAAATAAAAAAGATAGTTTGTCCAGTTAGGGCGGATTTCAAAAAAAGCATAGTCTTTGTAAAAGCCAAAGAAAACATTTGCCATCATCCAAATTAATACAATGGCAATGGTATTAAGTATCCTTACTAAAAAATCTCTTGTATCATCTTCCATTCCCATAAAAAGTAATTTAGCCCCTTCCCGAAAAAATCGGGATGTTCCAAAAGGGGGTATAAGGTTGTATAAAAGTAATACAATACACAGCAGTAAAGTTATTTTATCAGCAGCTTTTTAAAATCGGTACTGTCGCCGTTAAACACATTAAAATCTACATAAGCATCAATGCCGTTTACCCTGCCGGTTTCATTGTGTTGCCAAAAAAGCCATTCCCGTTTTATACGGGGCTTATCTTTTACTAAATAATGCGCCACCCAAATGGGATAATCATCAAACTTACCGGCTAAAAAATTTTGGTAAAAATCTACATTGGTGTAAATGATGGGTTTTACTTTGTATTGTTTTTCTATCATCTGCAACCAATCTTTGGTGCGTTGCTGAATATCTGTTACAGATGCACCGTAAGTTTGTTCAATATCCAGTACAGGTGGCATATCACCTTTTGTGAGTGTAACAGTTTGTATAAAATTTTCGGCCTGGGCTTTACCACTTTTGCTGGCAATAAAAAAATGATAGGCGCCACGGGTAATTTTTGCTTCCCTCGCCTTAAACCAGTTTCTTCTAAATGTGCCATCTACATTGCCCAACCCTTCGGTAGCTTTCATAAATGCAAAACCAATTTTAATGTTTTTATCCTGCATATCTCTTACAGCTTCCCAGTCAATGGCAGCCTGGTAGCGGCTAACATCAATACCATGAATTTGATAACTTACAGGAATGGGAATACCAAAAGCGGCGTAACGCACAAACTTTGGTTTGTTAAGAAACCAGGTAATTAAATAAATTGCTAACGCTGCAGCTGCCAGGTAAATAATTGATACGGTAATAACTTTAAAAGCTGTTGTCTTTTTTTTTGCCACGGTTGGTTAATTGCGGCAAAGTACAGTAATGTTTATCAATTAAGAAAATTGTTTTGCACCAGATTGAAGAGATTAACACAAATTGTATTTTTATTTAAAAAATATTGCCGTATTATCCTCTACTGCTTTATTATTTTTTTTAAATACTTAAAATTGTTACCGCTTATTATCTGCAAATTGTATTCGCCTGCAGGCAAATGCTGCGATGGAATGTCAAGATATTCTGATCCGTTTACCAGTGGTACATTTTTTGTATAAATCAATTGACCAATAGCGTTAAATAATTTAACTGTTGCAGTTGAAAAAGTAAAATTTCTTAAATAAATATAAAACTGGTTTTTTATGGGGTTTGGAAATATTTGAACCACATTTTGTCCGCTTACTATATCGGCTACTTTTGATGTGGTATTATTTCTGGATAATAACCAGTATTCCGGATCAATTAAAACAGTATCGGCAACAAACCCTAAATTACTCATGAATATTTCTCCATTGGTTTTATTATCCACCACAATTGTTTTTTCCAGAGTGGCATTTTTAAATTTTAATGCTACAGGCATTTCAAAAAAACTAACAGATGGATGTGAGGTTGTTTGGTTCATTTTTACTTTTACAGTACTGCTGCCAACAGGTGTCCACTCTACATTATAAGAGGGATAACCCTGGCCGGTAAACCAATCTTTAAAAAATTCGGTAAGGTCTTGTTTACTTTCCTGTTCCAAATGTTTTTTTAAATCTGCTGTTCTTGCAAAACCATACATTACTTTAGGGTCTTTTTGATAATTTTTTATGGCGTTAAAAAAAACGGTATCTCCCAGTTTCCATCGCAGCATATATATTAAATACGAGCCTTTGTTATAACTTAAACGTCCGTCAAAAATTCTTCCCACATTTGTAGTATCATCTACCCAAACCGAACCACCGGGTTGCGATGTGATATTATTTACTAAAGATCTTCTGTTTGCAATTATGTTGGCCGGATATTTTTTTTCGTTGTAAATACTGGCAAGATGTGTTGCAAAGCCTTCATTCAACCAAATATCCTGCCAGCTGCCGCAGGTAATTTTATCACCAAACCATTGGTGTGCCAGTTCATGAGCAATCAACCCTTCGTTAATAGAAACTATAAAAGTTGCTGTTTGATGTTCCATGCCGCCGCCCCATCCAAATTGTACGTGACCATACTTTTCTTTTATAAAAGGATAATCGCCAAATAAATTGTGAAACAACTGCATGGCATCCAATACATTTTGTGTGCCGTTTTGAAAAGATGTAAGACTTTCAGGGTAACAATAGGTTTGCATGGGCAACGATACATTACCTAACTGCACAGCATTGTTAAACACCACATAATTGGTAACTGCAAAACACATTAAGTAAGATGCAATGGGATAACGGTGTTTCCAGTGCGCTGTTTTTTTTGTGCCGCCTGCAATTAAAGTTTCGCTTTGCAATAAACCATTACTTGCTGCTTTGTATTGCGATGGTGTACTAACAATAATATCAACAGAATCTGCTTTATCATCCAAACCATTTTTGCATGGCCACCAATCACGGCTGCCATAAGGTTCGCTAAGACTCCACATTACCGCTGTGCCTGTATGTGTACTTTGTATAAACGAACCAAAGCCGGTGGTGGGTGGCACGCCCTGGTAATAAACACTTACCGAATCGAAGGTGCCTGCATTTACCGCTGCCGGAAAATCTATTTGTAAAATATTATTAGCATGATTTTTTGAAAGCGCCATATTACGTTGTGTAACACTATCAACAACCAACGGGCTCATCAAATCTAAACTTATTGAATTGCCTGTTGCACTAATGGTATAATACACGGTAATTTTCCCTTTGATATACCTTATTGCAGGATCAACCTCCCATTCGCAACGGTAATATTTAGCATCAAAGTTAGATGCAGCGGTTAAAAGATCATTAGTTGTTGTTGTACCGTTCGGAGATAATCTTGCATGGCGCAATTGTTCTGCGGCAGCAATTTCATTTATCTGTTTGTAATAATTGGCAGGTGGCTGTGCTGTTGCTTTAAAAATTATACAACAAAAAAATATCGAAATTAAACGCATAAAAATGTAGTTAAACAGCTATAAGTAAAAGATTTATAAAGTTTCTTAAAGTTTTGTGAACGGGCAATAAAGGGTTTGCTCATCCGTTTTAAGTATTCCCGTTTTTATTAACGTAACCCAACCGTAATTATTTCAAATATGATAAAAAGAAATCGTTCCGTACCCGGCATTTTTGCAGCAGTTTTAAGTTGTATTTGTTTTGCCTGTGTACCAGTAGTGGCACAGGTAAATAAAGACAGTACAAAAAAAATACTGCTGTCCAGACTTGATAAAAAAGAAGGCAGCAATACTGTTGTAAAAGCTGCAAATGTTGTTTACCCCGATTTGCTGTGTGGCAACGAAGAACAATCTTTAGGTTACATTGAAAAATTTTCTGCCAGCAGAAGAGCATATTTAATACGCACTTACAACAAAGGCAAAAAGTTTTTTCCAAAAGTTACCGCCATTTTAACCAAGCACAGTTTGCCGCATGAGTTTAAAATTTTACTGGCGCTGGAAAGCGCTTTTAACGGTAATGCAGTTTCTAAAGCAGGTGCAGTTGGTTACTGGCAAATTATGGATGAAGTAGCAAGGGAGTATGGTTTAAAATATGCGCCACAACTAAGTGCTGCCGAAAAAAAGAGGGAATTAAAATTAGCAAAATCGCTTGCAAAAAAAGGAAATAAAAAAGCGAGAAAAGTTATTGTAAGAGACGATAGGAAAAATTTTAATAAATCAACTTACACCGCTGCCAGGTATTTAAAAGACCGCTGCCGCAATTTGGATAATGATTATTTATTAGTGGTAGCCAGTTACAATTGTGGTGTGGGCAATGTGTGGCAGGCTATGAAAAAAACCGGCAAAGCCGATCCCGATTTTTGGGATGTAAAAAAATATTTACCTTCTGAAACCAGAAGTTATGTAATGAATTTTATTGCGCTGAATGTTATCTTTAATAATTACGAAAAGTTTACTAACAATACGCTGAACTTTAAACCTGTTAAAGCTAAGGCAGATAATGCAGACATTAATACTTCGGAGGAAGAAGGAGCGCCAACCTCTTTAAATTATTGATACAATAATAAATTGAAATGATATCTTGTGAACCGGTACGATTGTGCCGGTTTTTTTATTTAATAAATCTATACAATGGGAATAAATTGGTTTTGTTAAAAAAGAAGATATTAAAGGTGTAATGTTTGGCAAGTATTAAATAACTCCCATTCATCTTACCTTTGCCGCATGCCTCAGTTTAACTGGAACGATAGTACCAATTTATTAAGCAAACTTACACCACGCCGTTTTTTTAACGGTATTAAAGTACTCAGCAGTTTTTATATCAGCCGCCTGTTAAACAAACCTGTGCAATGGGGTTACCCGGTTTCTGTTTCGTTTGAACCTACCACCAGCTGCAACCTGCGCTGCCCCGAGTGCCCCAGCGGTTTACGCCATTTTACCCGGCCCACTGGAATGCTGCAAAAAGATTTTTTCAGGGATACTATTGATGATATTTATAAAGAATTATTATACCTTATTTTTTATTTTCAGGGCGAGCCTTATTTAAATCCTGATTTTTTAGAGATGGTAAAATATGCATCATCAAAAGGTATTTACACCGCCACCAGTACCAATGCACATTATTTAAATGATGATAATGCAAAGCGGACTGTTGAGAGTGGATTAGACCGTTTAATAATTTCTATTGATGGCACTACACAGGATGTGTATAAACAATACCGTGTGGGTGGCAATATTGATAAAGTAATTGAAGGCGCAAAAAATATTGTAAAGTGGAAAAAGGAACTCAACAGTAAAACACCTTTTGTATTCTTCCAGTTTTTGGTTGTAAAACCCAACGAACATCAAATAGAAGATATAAAAAGATTAGCAAAAGAAGTGGGTGTAGATGAAGTGCGTTTTAAAACTGCACAGGTGTACGATTACGAAACTGACCCCAACAATTTAATTCCTGAAACAGATAAATTCAGCCGCTATAAAAAAAATGCTGATGGTACTTATACAGCAAAAAACAAATTAGCCAACCGCTGCTGGAAGCTGCAGCATGCCAACGTAATTACATGGGATGGTTTGGTGGTGCCCTGCTGTTTTGATAAAGATGCCATGCATCAACTGGGGAATTTAAAAAATCAATCGTTTAAACAAATTTGGCACAACGATAATTATAAACAATTTAGAAAAGAGTTAATGAACAGCCGGAAGAATATTGATATTTGTGCCAACTGCAGCGAAGGGGCTTCGGTATGGAAAGATTAACAGTAACTTACTTTTATAATTTTAAATCAACTTTAATTTATGCCCGATGTATTTAATAACCGGCTAAGGCAAATTATATTACTTATTATTATTGCGTTTCTGCTTATTGCACTTTTAACACAGTTGTATGCTTTTTTACCCGGCCTTTTGGGTGCCGCTACTTTATACATACTCACCCGTAACTGGTATCATAAACTAATTCTGAAAAAAAGATGGAAAAAAGGACTTACGGCATTGCTTTTTATTTTGGGTTCAATTATTATTATTTCCATACCGGTTTATTTTTCAATTAAGATGGTATCGCCTAAAATAAATTCGCTGGTTAATAACCAGCACGAAGTAATGCAGGGCATACAAATTTTTTCGGATAAAATTGAAGCCTTCACCGGTATGAAAATATTTACCGATGAAAACACAAAGTCGGTAGCAGCAAAAATTTCTGCTGCAATTCCTAAATTACTTAACACCACCGCCAATGTGTTAACTAATCTAATTATGCTTTTCTTTTTGTACTATTATCTTTTGGTAAATGGCAGGGCCATTGAAAAATATCTTGGTAAAATAATTCCTTTAAAAGAAGAAAATGTAGATAAACTGGCCAGCGAAACCATAGTAATGATAAGGGCCAATGCCATTGGCATACCCATTATTTGTATTGTGCAGGGCATATTTGCCACTATTGGTTACTTAATTTTTGGTGTAAAAGATTGGGGCATGTGGGGTTTTGTAACAGGCGTATTTGCTTTTTTCCCATTGGTAGGCACTATGATAATTTGGGTGCCGCTGGTTGTTTATTTGTATTCCACTGGTAATAATTATACTGCTACAGGCTTAATGATTTACAGTATTGTGGTAACCGGTAATGTTGATTATATAACAAGGCTGGGGTTGTTAAAAAAAATGGGCAATGTGCATCCCATGATAACAGTATTGGGTGTAATAGTTGGGTTAAAATTATTTGGTTTTATGGGTTTAATTTTTGGCCCTTTATTAGTTAGCTATTTTATTATTTTAATAAAAATTTACCTTAACGAATTTGCCGAACCAACGCCGGCAACTGCCGAACCATCACCAAAAGAATAATTTTTTATTATGGGTATAGAAGAAGATATTAACCAATCAAAATTCAGGAACGAATACCAGAAGGCCAGCATTAATCTCATTTATACTTTTAACTGGATGAGTGAACAAATGAAAGGTCTTTTTGAAAAACATGGGCTTACGTCGCAGCAGTTTAACATACTGCGTATTTTACGTGGTGCCGGCCAGCCGCTTTCTACATTGCAAATACGGCAGCGCATGCTCGATAAAATGAGCGACACCAGCCGCATTGTGGACAGGCTAATTTTAAAAGAATTGGCAAAGAAAGTTATTTGCAAAAGCGATAAACGTTTGGTAGATGTTTCTATAACTGATAAAGGTAAAAAGCTGCTGGCTAAATTAGATGAAAGCCAGGATGAAATGGATGCTGTACTCAGTAATTTATCTGAAACCGATGCCAAAACATTAAATAAATTATTAGATAAGATCCGTGAACCAAAATAATTATTATTCATGAAATTTTCTTCCCTTTTTGTTTTGCTTATTACCTATTGTCTATTGCCTATTGCCGCATCCGCACAAATCAAACCCGAGTTTCGTGGCGTATGGATTGCTTCGGTTGATAATATAGACTGGCCATCAAACAAAAACTTAAATTCAGATGCTCAAAAAGCAGAATTTATAAAAATATTAGACGGGCACAAAGCCAATGGCATGAATGCGATGGTGGTGCAAATACGTCCGGCTACCGATGCTTTTTATCCCTCGCAGTACGAACCCTGGAGCGAATGGCTTACCGGTAAACAGGGACAGCCGCCGATGCCTTATTACGATCCTTTAGCATTTATGCTTACCGAAACGCACAAACGTGGCATGGAGTTTCATGCATGGATGAATCCGTACAGGGCCGAGTTTAATATTAATACCTCATCCATTGCTGCAACACATATTACCAGGCTGCACCCCGATTGGTTTTTAACTTACGGCGATAAAAAATATTTCGACCCCGGCAATAAACAGGTACAGCAATATGTAACCAATATTGTAAAAGATGTGGTAAGCCGTTACAATGTAGATGCTATACATTTTGATGATTATTTTTATCCTTACCGCATTGCCGGGCAGGAATTTCCTGATAACGAAAAATATAAATTGTATGGCAACGGACTTAGTAAAGATGATTGGAGAAGAAGCAATGTGGACTCAATAATTGTAATGCTTTACAGGGTAATAAAAAAAGAAAATGTAAAATGCCAGTTTGGTATTTCGCCTTTTGGTGTGTGGCGCAATATTGATAAAGACCCTGTAAACGGCAGTAATACAAGAGCCGGCCAAACCAATTACGATGATTTGTATGCTGATATTTTATTATGGTTAAAAAATGGCTGGATAGATTATGTGGCGCCACAAATTTATTGGGAGTTTGAGCAAAAAAATGCACCTTATAAAATTATACTCGATTGGTGGAGCACACATACTTATGGCAAAAACTGTTACATAGGCCTGGGTATTTACAAAGCCGGCAGTAATGTTTACTGGAAAGATGTAACCCAGCTGCCCCGGCAAATAGAAGCCTTACGCAGTACCCCCAACATTCAGGGCATGATATTTTTCAGCAGTAAAAGTTTTGATAAAAACCCTAATGGCTGGAGCGATAGTTTGCGGTTAAATTATTTTTCTGTACCGGTAAAAACACCTTCAATACAATAAACATTGAAAAACCTGAATATTTTACTTTTTATTTTATTTGCATTATTTAACCTGTTTGGTTTTAGTAGTAAAATAGTATTTGGTCATGGTTTAGGAGATGTTTTTTATCTTGGTATATCTGCAGCCGCTTTCCTTGTAATGCTTTGCATCTTTTTAATTATAGCATATAAAAAAAGGAAAGAAGCCCAAAATGCAGTTGCTTTATTTACATTTATAATATTATTATCACTCTGTTTAAAGGCTACAATATTCCGGGGTCCTGAATATCCATGGCAGAATCACCAGATTTTTTACCGGTAAAGTTTTATTATTTCCCTTTGCTATTCTTTACCTTTGTTTTATAATTAAGTTCTGTCCTCAAAGGCATTATTAATTATTCATTTTTAATTATCAATTATTTTTTTATGCCCGGTTTTGAACTTTGGAGCGATGCAGAACGCAAACACGTAAATGATGTGTTACAAACAGGAATTTTAATGCGCTATGGTTTTGATGGCCCACGCAAAGGAATTTGGAAAGCAAAAGAATTGGAGCAGGAAGTTTGTAACACTTTCGGATGCAAACATGCACAATTAGTAAGCAGTGGCACAGCTGCACTAACTACAGCATTAAGTGCTTTAGGCATTGGCTATGGCGACGAAGTAATTTGTCCTTCTTTTACTTTTGTTGCAAGTTTTGAAGCGATCATAAGTGTAGGTGCTGTACCGGTTTTGGTAGATGTGGATGATACACTTACGCTTGCTCCTGATGCAGTGAAAGCTGCTATTACATCAAAAACAAAATGCGTAATGCCAGTACACATGTGCGGTAGTATGGCCGATATGGATGCATTGCAGGCAATATGCAAAGAACATAATTTAATTTTATTGGAAGATGCCTGCCAGGCTATTGGCGGCACATACAAAGGAAAAATGCTGGGTACTATTGGTGATGCCGGTACATTTAGTTTTGATTTTGTAAAAACAATTACCTGTGCCGAAGGTGGTGTGATAATGACTAACAGGGAAGATATTTTTGTAAGCAGCGATGGTTACAGCGATCATGGGCACGATCATAAAGGTGCTGACCGTGGTGCCGATCTGCACCCGTTTATAGGATATAATTTCAGGATAAGTGAACTGCATGCTGCAGTTGGTTTGGCACAAATAAAAAGATTGGATGAATTTTTAACGATACAGAAAAAAAATAACGCAGCATTAAAAAACATTTTAGCCGCAGTGCCCGAAATAAGTTTTCGCCGTGTGCCTGATGAAGCTGGCGACAGTGGCTCTTTTGTAAGCTGGTTTTTACCTACTGCCGAAATTACAAAAGCAGTTGTGGCTGAATTAAAAGCACAAAATATTTTAGCCGGTAATTTTTACTGGTTCGATAATAACTGGCATTACATTCGCAAATGGGATCATTTAAAAAATTCTATTACCTTAAATGCATTAAGCCCCGAGCTAAAACAAAAAGTAATGCATCATGCCAATAAAGATTTTGCTGCAAGCGACGCAGTAATGAGCCGTTGTGTTTCCACTGCTATTAGTTTGGTATGGAGTGATGAACAGATAAAAGAGAAGGGAGAAAAAATGGTGGCGGTAATTAAAAGTGTTTTAAAAAAACATTCCGTAACTGCTTAAAAATACAGTAATGAGTTTTTTAAAAGATTTATTTGGTGGCAATGATAAAAATAAGCCCAAACCATCTTCGGTAGAATCGCAATTGCCGGAGAAAAAAACATCTACCATATTTCCTTATTTAAAATTTTCGGGTGATGGAGATGCAAAGCCTGGTGATGTTTTTAAAATTGAGGATGATAACCCAATAATTGCCACATCTTACTTTAAAGTTGAGGGAGATAGTGAAGATAAAAAAATGGAAATAATCTGTAAAAAGATTTTACCTGATTGCTTTTTGTTTTATGGATTTGATTTGGACACTATGTTTGTACAAGTAATGCCCTCCGATTTTACTGCAAGTTTACGATTAGATAATATACACCTGATAGCAAAAGAAAACCTCACTTATTTTTCTGAACATGAAAGGGTACCCGAAATCCGTTCGTCGGAAAGTGGTATTAATATGATTGTGTGTGGCGGTAATTATGAAGCTTCGTTAATTTTATTTGAAGATATCTGGTTGAATTTACAGGAACAGCTTGCAAGTGCACTCTATGTATCTATACCTGCAAGAGATATGGTTCTTTTTACAACAAAAGACAATTTAGTTGCTATAGATGAAATTAGAAAATTAGTAACAGATCAGTATTATACTTACCACAGGCAAATGTCGAAGTATTTATATAAAGTAGAAGGAGATATTTGGACCGTGGTTGAAAAAATTATTGACTGAAAATATTAAAACGATTTTATTCCGGCATTCGCCTTCCCTTCCATCCAATCGCATTGCTGCACACTTCCTAACCTGAACTTAAAAGGGATCTTTGTTATTTTTTCCAACTGTAATTCTTTTTTACAGAAAAAACCAAAGTTTTGAGTGTAAAAATTGCTGCTGATAATTGGTGTGGCGGAAATAATGGGTTTGTTTTCGTTGGTAGTTTTAAATGCCGGGGAGCCTAAATAAAATTTATTGTCTTTTTTTACTGAATACAAATTGTAAAAACTGGGCGGATCCAATCGGGAAATAGCAACCCTGCTTTTTTCTGTTACATTATTTATACCATTTTTTTGGGCAAAAACGCCAGTTCCCACAAAAATCATGCAAAAAAATAAAAATTTAGCTTTTGCGTTCATATTACAAGTAAGTTTGTGGGTAAATTTACATTTTATAACAAGAGATACGGTCATTTGTGCGTTAAAGTTTTCGCTTAGATAAAAGTTCAGTAAAGATTTACTGTTGAAGAGTGCGACGCCAATGAAGCCAAATAAAGCTCTCAATGCTGATAACAAAATTTTTAACAATAAAACATAATAAATCCTCCGGCAGCTGGCGGAGATAGGGGTTATGGCATTAAGTCAGGGATTATACCAAAAACAATTACAGAAATTATCGCCTCAGCAAATTCAGTTAATGAAATTGCTGCAGGTACCTACTGCCATTTTAGAAGAGCGGATTAAAGAAGAAATGGAGGAAAACCCGGCGTTGGAACAAGCAGAGGAAGATCATAAAGATGAATATGATGAGGCCAACGACGAGTTTAAAGATACTGAAGATGATTTTGAGGCAGATGGCAGTTCAGACGATTATGATAATTTAGACATCAGCGAATATGTAAATGATGGTGATGATGAGGTAGGAGATTATAAACTACGTGATGAAAATTATCCGGAGATTGATGATGGCAAAGTTATTCCGCACCGGGTGGAAGTAGGTTTTAACGAACTGATGCTGGAGCAGCTGGGACAACTCAACTTAGACGATCATCAGCAAAAAATTGCCGAACAAATTATTGGCAACTTAGATGATGATGGTTATTTGCGGAGAGATATTTCTTCTATTGTAGATGATTTGGCTTTCAGGCAAAATGTTAACACTACAGAAGAAGAGATAGGGCAATTGGTATTGCAGATACAGCAGTTTGACCCCCCCGGCATTTGTGCAAGAAACCTGCAGGAATGCTTGCTGCTGCAGTTAGAAAGAAAATTAGATGAAGGCAAAGCGGTAGAAATAGCGATGAAAGTATTAGATAAATACTTTGATGAGTTTACAAAAAAACATTACGAAAAAATACAGCGTGGCTTAACCCTTAGCGATGAGCAACTGAGGGAAGTTATTAAACAGATAGTAAAATTAAATCCTAAACCGGCGGGTAATATTGGTGACACCAACAAAGGAGAAAGCTATGTGATACCCGATTTTTTTATTTTCAACAATGCCGGCAAATTAGAATTAACGCTTAACAGTAAAAATGCTCCCGACCTTAGAATTAGTGAAGGCTACCGGGATATGCTGAAAGATTACGACCGTGGCAGCAAAAAAGATAAGCGCCAAAAAGAAGCGGTACTTTTTATTAAACAAAAAATTGATGCCGCCAAATGGTTTATTGATGCTATTAAACAGCGGCAAAATACTTTGCTGAATACCATGGAAGCCATAATGAATTATCAGCATGATTTTTTTGTTACCGGCGATGAAACAGAACTGCGGCCGATGATTTTAAAATATATTGCCGAAGCTACCAACCTCGACATTTCTACCGTAAGCCGTGTGGCCAACAGTAAATTTGTACAAACAGAATTTGGTACCTACCGGCTTAAATTTTTCTTTAGCGAAAGTTTACAAACCGACAGCGGCGAAGAAGTAAGTACAAGAGAGGTAAAAAAAATACTGAGCGATTTTATTGAGGAGGAAAGTAAAAAGCACCCGCTGAGTGATGAACGCCTTACAGAATTATTACAGGAAAAAGGATACAATATTGCACGCCGTACAGTTGCCAAATACAGGGAGCAACTGAATATACCGGTGGCCCGTTTAAGAAAAGTTTTATAGCCCCTCCCAGCCTCCCCCAAGGGGAGGAGAAAGAAAGCATATGAATAAAGAAATAACAATAAAAGAATCGCAGCCTGGTATACTAAAAGTACTGGCACATTTTTTTTCATACATTTTTCATCCGCTTTTTATTCCGTTGTATGCCATAAGTTTTTTAGTTTTTTTTCATCCGTCTTATTTTGCCGGCTTTACACCTTATGAAAAATACAGGGTATTATTAACTACCGTTTTAAACACTGTTTTTTTTCCGGCATTTGCAGTTTTATTGATGAAGGGCTTAGGGTTTATTAAATCAATTTTTTTAGTTACGCCGCAAGACAGGATTGGACCTTACCTCTCCAGTATGATTTTTTATTTTTGGGCAGCGTGGGTATTTTTTAAAATGGATCCTCAGCTTGCGCTTATACTACCTTCATTTATGACGGGGGTTTTTCTTACCACAGTAGTGGGCTTACTCAGTAACATTTATTTTAAAATAAGCATGCATGCCATGGGCATGGGTGGCTTGCTGGGTTTGTTTTTAATAATAATGACTTACAATACCATGTTAATGACATGGCCTTTATGCATTGCTTTATTAGTTACAGGCCTGGTTTGTACCAGCCGTTTAATTGTAAGCAATCATACACAAAAAGAAATTTACTGGGGATTATTTTTTGGCATTGTTTGCCAGCTTGCTGCTGCAATATTTATTCTGTAAAAAAAGAATGCCCCACCATGCGGTGAGGTATCTTTCTCCTGTTGTGCCTAACAATTGAAACTTTAACTGTAGATTGAAAAAAGCCTAACTGTTTAGTATTTTTGATGCAGCGATATATTTTTTTGTTGGGTGATATAAAAACATACAACTGCCATTTTTTATTGCATCAATTATTTTTTTATTTATTTTTTGTGGCACTGCAGGGCAACCGTAACTTCTGCCCAGGTAACCATTATACTGTATAAATTTTTCATCGGCATAAGCTGCACCATGCATTACTATTGCTCTTTCCAGCGCCTTATCGTTAATGCCTTTTTCGCAGCCATTTAATTTTAAAGAATAACCATTACCACCATTGTATGTATTGCCGGTAATAAAAAACCCTAAACTTGTTTTATGAGATGCTTCTGCATTTGAAAAATTATTGGCATATTCCAGTCCCGAGTTTCTTCCGTGTGCTACTACTGAATTAAACAAAACTTCTCCGCTGTTCATATCCAGCACATACAATCTTTTTTGAGAAGAGGGTTTGCTGTAATCTACTATTGTAAGTACGTTACTGTTATTTAATAATTTTTTGCCGAGTAAATATTTATACCCTTTTACTGCATCGTTAAATACCTCGTAAGATAAACCTGCAGCTGTTAAATTCCATTCTGCATAACAATTTGCTGTGGATGATGTAACCGGCACCTCAACCAAAGGCAGTTTAATTGTTAGTTTATTTTCAGTAAGAGGAGAAGTGGCATTTGCCATCAGCAGCAATGCAGGCAGCATTAATGCGTTACGGATTAATTTCATTCTTATAGTTTTCAGTTTGGATACGGCGATATAAAATCGTACATATAAATCGTTTTAAACAACGGTTTTATTGTGCAGATAAATCAAAGCAAATAAATTTAATTTTTTAGAATATTTAACAGCGTAAATGTACTTGGTGTGTTTACAAAAAATCGTTAGATAAAAAAGGGTATTTATCTCAATAAGTAGTGTTTATTTTAAAAAAGTATTATTCAGATAAAAACACCACTTAATATTTTAAAGTCGATTTTAAATTTTACATAAACACTTGTGCCGCAGCGCAAAAAGTATTATCTTTTACTGGTAGCAACCTTACTGCATTTTTTTACGATTAATATTAAAAGTTTTAAAGCTTAGTTTTTGTTAACCGCCGACGAATTAAACCTACAAATCAGGGGCTGTGCCCTTAACGACAGAGAGAGCCAGAAAAAATTGTATAACTCTTTCTATGGCTACGCTATGTCTGTATGCGACCGCTATACCAGCAGGGATGAAGATGCTTCTGAAATACTAAACGACGGGTTTATTAAAATTTTTAAGGAGATACACCATTTTAAACCTGCTTACAGCGATGTGATAAGCTCTTTTAAAGGTTGGTTGAGAAAAATTATGGTATATACTGCCATTGATCATTTTAGAAAAAATAATAAGCATCAGAATGTAATAGAACTGGATTCCGCAGTTGTGCATTTGCCGATTGAATCAGAAACTGCTGTTGATAAAATTTCGCATGATGAAATAATACGGTTTATACAGGATCTGTCGCCGGCTTACCGCACTGTGCTTAATCTTTTTATTGTAGAAGGATTTAGCCATGATGAAATTTCCAAACACCTGGACATTTCAGTAGGCACATCAAAATCAAATCTTGCTAAAGCAAGAAAACAATTACAAAAGATATTGTACCACCAAAATAAAACCTTAATTGCCAAAAATGCCTGACGAAGAAATTGATAACCTGATAAGGGATGCCGCAAACCAGCATCATCCGCCTTATGATGATAAAGCATGGGGTAAGATGGAGGTGTTGCTGGATAAACATTTGCCACAAAAGAAAGACAGAAAAAAATATATTTTCTTCATACTGTTTTTTTTATTGCTGGGTAGTGCTGTAATTTTTTCTGTTAATAATGCAGGAAAGAAAACTGTAACAGTTTCAACTAACCAGCAAGACGCAAAATCTGTTGCTGCTGCAAAAGATTTTACATCATCGCCTGATAATAATACTGATAAAATAACTGCTGAAACATCAGGCAAAACTCCATCATCAACTCAAAATGTTACACCAGCATTAGCTACTGCAAATAATATTAATACAGAAAATATTTTACCGGGCACAAAAAAACTTACGCTTGCAAATAATAAAAATACAACTGGTAGTACTGCAAAATTAATTTACAGCAAAAAAGGCGGCTTTGCATTAAAAATAAAAAAGCCTGCAACAGTTTCCGATAACGAAACTGATTTATCTACTGAAAAAAATACCATTGTACAAAACAGTGATAACGAAAATATGGTTAGTACTCCCGAAACTGTAAATACAAATGAGCCGGATTTAAAAATAACTATAATAAAAACAGATTCTGTCGCCGAAAAAACGGAAAATGGAAATGTTGAAAAAGAAAAAATAGCAGCAGAAAAAAAAGAACCAGTTGCTGCTGCTGTAAAAGAAAAGAAAAATAATAATAAAAAATTTGCTGATAAGTTTACTGTTACTTTATCTGCGGGTGAAGAATTAAGTTATATACATATAAATAATTCCGGAAAGCTTAAGCCTTTTTATGGAGCAGGTTTAAATTATACTTTATCTAAGCGCTTTACACTGCGTTCAGGTTTTTTAGTTTCTAAAAAAATATATTCCGCCGCTCCGGGTCAGTATAAATTTGCAGCGGGAACAACTGTAAATCCCTGGTTGCAAAAAATAAATGCTGATTGCAATGTTTATGAAATACCGCTTACGCTGCAGTATAATTTTAAGCAGGTAAAAAATCATAACTGGTATGGCGGTATGGGCTTTTCCTCTTATTTAATGAAAAAAGAAACATACGATTACCTGTATAAAAGCGCAAACGGACAAGTATGGAGTTATCAGCGTACATACAAAAACGAAAATGAAAATTATTTTTCTGTACTTACACTTTCTGGCGGATACCAGTATAAATTAAATCATCGATTTTCGTTTTTAGCTGAGCCATTTTTAAAAATCCCCATAAATGGTATCGGTGCCGGTAAGGTAAAACTTAACAGTGCCGGCCTGTTAGTTACAGCAGCAGTAAAACCATTTGCAAAAAAGAAAAAGTAAATTATAAAAAGCAGGTTAATAAAAAGGGTTATCTAAATTTAGAGAACCCTTTTTATTATAAAGCATCGCAAAACACATTCTATTTTTTCTTATCCCGGAACAAAACAAATTCTCTTGCAATAGTAAAGCCCCACCGGTACTGCCCTTTGCCCCAACTTGTATAAGTACGTGGAATAAACCTGTTTTCCAAAATATTAGTAGTGTTGGTAAAGTTCAGGTGAAACATATGCCCTGGTGTTAAAATCTCGAAGCCAATACCAAAAGCATCGTATCGTTTGGCGTCGTAATAGTTGGCATACTGTGCTGCCAATGCAGCTTCCGATTCTTTAGAGCGAAAGGCATGAAAATAATCAGCAATTAAAATAAATTTTTTACTTAGTGGTACCCTTACCCCGCCACCTAGTGCAAATAAACTTTTCTGGTCGTTAAGCACTACATAGTTGGTGTGTACGTAAGTTGGACTTAATTGCAAACTGAGTTTACCAAATTTTCTTGCTATCATTAATTGCACTACCTGGCTCATCCTGTCGGAAAATTTTGTAAAATGATTTTCTTTTACTTTTAGCTGGCCTATACTGGTGTCTGTATCTGCTCTCATTGCTGATATTACATTGTTGGCAAATAAGGTTACTGATAACGGATGAGCAGGATCATTCTCTATCTGTTTTAAAAACTGGTACTTTATTCCCATTTCAATTAACTGCGATAAATTTCCGCCGCCCCTTGTTCTTGATAAAAAAACATTTAGTTTATCGCTCAGCCCGGCCTGAAAAGCAATTTTTACATCTGTTGCATTATCTAAGCCATAAAAAGATTTAGCACCACCGTTATCTCCGGCTATATCTCCAAAATTATGAACCACTTTAAATTCTAAAATACCTTTACGCAAAACTTCTACAGTATTTGCATTAATTAATTTTTGAGAATAGAATACAGGTGTTGCTGCCTTTGTCTTAGTCTTTGGCTCATCCATTGAAGCCATTAATTTTGTTACTGCAGTATCTTCCTGTGCAAAAGCGCTGCTTCCAATACAAACAAAAAGTAATAAACATAATTTTCTCATACAATAATTTTAGGTTTAAGATAATATCGTAAGGTAAAGCCAATTGGTTGCCGTTGCAATAAAGGAATAAATTTATGCAGTATAATAAATGTAATTTTTTGAATGTTAAGTTTAAAATATTCCTGAAAAAATTAATTCTTTTAACTGCTTAACAGTTCCTTTAGTAATTCATTAACATCATAAAATACCTTTTTCCATACAAAGAAAAAAATTTTTTAACCCTCCTATTCTATATAAAATCAATGATTTATGGCCTGCAAACGCAATTAATTTTTACCTATTTTTTTTAAAATAAAAAAATTATGGCACGGTTTTGGAAACTATGGCAGCAGGTACCAAAAAAATACTGTTATCTAAATTAGTTTATCAAATTTTTTAATCATAAAATCTATTATCATGAGCACAACAAATTTTCCAACTCCTTCACAGGAAACACAGGTTGTAACAACCCGTAAAACCAATACTGCAAAAAACGCTGTTATAGGTGTATTAGCAGCAGCAGTTTTAGGCCTTGGTGGTTACATGGTTTACGACAAAAACAAAAATTCAGAAACTATTCAGCAACAACAAACAACAATTGCAAAAGTTACTGACGAAAAAAGCGACATCCAGGTGAGCTTTGATGCATCACTTGCCAGGCTTGATTCAATGACTTCTGCAAACACAGGTTTAAACAGCCAGTTAACTGACAAGAATTCTGAAATTACAAAAGTAAAAGCAGAAATACGCAGCATTTTAAATAAGAAAAATGCAACGGCTGGTGAATTGGCAAGAGCTAAAAAACTTATCGGTTCTTTAAATGATAAAATTTCTGTTTTAGAAGCAGATGTTGCCAGACTTACAGGAGAAAATCAAACATTAACTAACGACAAAGTTGTTTTAACTCAGGAGAAAGAGAAAGTTACTCAGGACCTGGTTGCAACTACAGTTGTTAAAGAAGAATTAGAAAAGAAAGTTGATGTAGCATCTACATTAAACGCTTCTAACATTGTTATTACTCCGGTAAACATTAAAAGAAATGGTAAAGAAAAAGTATCAAGCACTGCAAAGCGTGTAGATAAACTTTTAGTAAGCTTTGATGTTACTAACCGTATTGCACAACCGGGAGCTACTGAGGTTTATGTAGTAGTTATAGGCCCGGATGGCCAACCAGTTGCTACAGGAACTGAAACTTTTACAACCCGTGAAGATGGTGCTAAAAGTTATACAGCTAAATTACCGGTAGAAATTGAAACCGCTAAAAGGAAAAATGTTGAATTCGCTTTTGCTCCGGGTGCAAACTTTCAACAGGGAAGCTACAAGATAATGATTTATCAAAATGGCTTTTTAATTGGAGAAGGTGTACGTGAATTAAAGAAAGGTGGTTTATTCAGCTAATATAAAAACACTGATAATTTAATATCTAAAGAAAATGGCAACGGCCCGGATTTTAAATCCGGGCCGTTTGTTTTAGTAAAATTTTTATCTTTTAATTGTTGCTGTTTTTTGTTACCCTCACCCAATCCACCAGCATTTTACTTTCTTTATTTTTTATTGATTTTAAAGTAGCATCCGGTAAGCCATAGTAAGGTTCCTTTACTCCATTAATTTTAAATGGATATACACCACCAACTGCAAAATTTAAAAGGAGGAATTTAGGTGTATTAAAAGCCCATTCGCCAAAAAATTGAGCCATTGGTTTTGTAACACGAAACATCGGCACATCGTCGTATTTAAATACCATGCTATCGGGTGTCCACTCTAAAGCGTAAACATGCCAGCTGGTTACATCGTTTTTTTCAGGGAAATATAATCGGTTTACTAAGCCTGCGTCGCCGCTATATCCTTTACCATGCACTGCTGCATTAGCCCAATCTTTTTCACCTATGTTTTCCATAATATCTACTTCTCCTGTTTCGGGCCAGTTGCCTGTACCTAACATCCACCATGCCGGCCAAAGCCCTGCCCCTGCTGTTAATTTAATTCTTGCCGCAACAGTACCATAAGTAAATTCAACTTTAGTTCTTGTATTTATCCTGCCCGAAATAAAATCAAATTTTTGTCCATCTTTTGTTACAAAACCCGGTGCAAATTGTGGCTGTAAAACCAATGCACCATTTACTGCTCCTTCCGCATCTCCTTTTATAAATGATATAGCAACGGTTGAATCCACATAAGCCTGCAGTTCGTTATTAAAATGCATACCTGTAGTTTCAACATTCCATTTTGTATTGTCTAAACCGGAGGCAGAAAAATCATCAAAAAAAATTGTTGCTCCATTTGGGCTAGCCGTTGCCGGTACATCTGCCTTGGCGGTTTTACATTTAACCAGAATGATTACGCTTACAGCTATAAGAATGATACAAGAAACTAAGTTTCTAAATTTATTCATAAAAATATTAAATGATTCGTTATTGATAAACCCTTACATAGTCCACTTCCATTGTTGCGCTGGTAACTGCAGGATCAATTACCCCACCAAAATTACCACCCATTGCCACGTTCAGTATTAAAAAAAAGTTTTGATTAAATGGTAAAGTGGCATTGTTATTAAATGTGTAAAATAATTGTGTATCTACATAAAATTTAATAGTTGTTGCCGACCATTCCATAATATAATTATGAAATGCTGTGGTAGCATCAGGAATCATAACAGTACTGCCATCTCCATTACCACCTGAGTGACCGGGGTGATGCAGCGTGGCATAAATTTTATTCAAGCTGTTCCCTACATGCTCCATAATATCAATTTCGCCGCAACCTGGCCAGCTTACAGTATTAATATTGCTGCCCAGCATCCATATTGCCGGCCACGTACCGCCACCTGCAGGTATTTTTGCCCTTACTTCTACTTTACCATATTTAAAAGAAAATTTATCTTTTGTTAATAGCCTGGCCGATGTATAAGCACTGCCGCTGTAAGATTCTTTAATAGCCGTAATTTTTAGTACACCATTTAATATTACTGCATTCTCCGGTCTGCTGGTATAATACTGTAATTCATTATTACCCCAACCACCTGCACCTAAATCGTATCCCCATTTTGTACTGCCTGGTGCACCATCTACATTAAATTCTTCCGACCATACAAGCGCCAGTGGACCAATAACCACATTTACGGTTACACTAATAGTTTTACTGACAGTTAATCCTGAGCTGCTTTTTGCTGTAACTATAACTGTATAAGTATTAGTACCTGCAAGCGTATATTTATAATTTGTAACACCAGATATAATTGTTGCAACAACTCCGTTTCCAAATTCATAATCGTACGAAACAGCATTAGTTGCAGTAGCTGTAAATGCTACCATACCGCTGCCATCTGTACTGGGTACTGCAGTAACCATTAAATTAGATGGTGCTGTTTGTGCCGGTTTATTGTCGCTGCCTTTTTTGCAACTGCCACCCATAAAAGCTATTGACATAATTGCCAGCAGTATTGATCTGTTAATGTATCTCATTTTACTGTTATTTATTTTTTAGTTTTTGATACCAGGAATTGCCATCTGCACCTATGTTACGTAAGTTAATACCTGTGGCCGAAATCGACAAAATTTCATAAGTAGTTCCGCCTGTTCCAAAATTTATTATGCCGTTACCCGGTACAGTAAATTGTATCCTTGTAGAGTTAGCACTTGTAGATGCAGTTGTAGCATCCATAAAAGCTAATTTTTTATTGCCGCCTGTGTTAACGGCATAGCAACCATCGCCACCGCTAAAACCATAAAACCCGGATGAGGCACCTATTGAAAAATTATCACCCTTGTTATTAACGGCCATAAACACATTGTTACTGGCATCTTTTGAAAAAGTGATCTCATCATCGTACGCACAAGCTTCTCTTGAGTTAGGTGTTGCTGCATACCATATTGGAGCAAACTGATCGTTGGGGCCAACACCAAAATGGCCTACTGCATCTTTATCTGTTACCCAAACTTTAGATGAGCCGTTAGTTAATGCCTGTAAAATTGCTGCCGGTATTTCAAAAGCAACAAATACTTTTATTTTTTTACTTACAGTAGATATAATGCCTCCCGTACCTACAGCATTCACATTAATTGTATAATCATAAGTTCCGGGGTTGGTGTATTTATAAGTAATAACACCCGATGGTACTAGCAGCGTTTTGCCATCGCCAAAATCTATGTTATATGTTAATGCTTTATCGGCGGTTGAAGTAATTATTACTGTACCTGTTCCGTTTCCATTGGGGTTGCTTGCATCTACACCTGCAATTGCAGTAGTTAATGTAAGGTTAGTTGGAGCTTTTAATTCTCCGAATTTATATTCTGTTTTCTTACAGGCTGTAAAAAAAATGCCTGTTGCAAGAAACATAATGATGAGTGATTTTATTTTAGTGATCATGATATTATTTTTTTATAATTAGTTAAGAGAAATATCGTCGAAGTAAAAGGTAAAATTTGCAGAGCCATCACCCATTGTACCCAAATCAAAAATCAATACAATATTTTGATAGGAAAGGCCTGTGTTGATGGTACTGTAATCAAAAGTTAATTCTTCCCAGGTATTGGCAGTAGTAGTAGCTACTTCCTTTTCAAATGCAGCACCATTAGGACCCTCTACTTTCAACAACACTTTGGCTCCAATTCTTGGAGAATATACTTTCATTTTAAAAGTCTTTTTTACAGAGAAATTAATTGGATTAACTAATGCTATCAAACTACCACCCCAAACCTGTCCGGCACTTTTAACCATTTTACCAACTTTGGTACTGGTATTAATTCCTGCAGCAAATGGATTATTTATAACTGTGGCATTACCTCCATCAAAGTTTACAAAATTGTAAGCAATGGTTGCAGATTGAAAATCGAGTGGCAGCGCTAAATAGTTAGGTGTTACATTAACCGGTAAAAAACTAACATCATCCCAGTAAAAAACCCTTCCGGTACCGGCATTTCCAAAATCGAAGAATATAGATGCCATATCGTAATTATAAGCAAGATTCATACCTGCAGTACCGGCAGATTGATTGGCAAAATCAAACACTAATGTTTCCCATGTATTTGCAGCCTGCGTCATTGCTTCTGTCTCTACCGACCTGGTGTTATTGGTTCTGTCTTCTACTTTTAACCTTACACGAATACCTGCGGCTGGAGAATATACTCTAACACTCATTTGAGTTGTAGTTGCAGTAAACGGAATTTTAGATGTAAAGCCTGCGCCAATAGTTGTACCCGCCCATGTTTGTGCACCACTTGTTTTGGTAGTTTTCTTTACTTTATTTGCAGCATTACCCGGGTCAACATCGTTTAATGTTACATTGCCGCCAAAATCGGTAACAGCATAGTTTACTAATGGGTTATCGAAAGTTACAGGCAAGGTTAATAAGCTTGTAGGAAGCTGATTGGTAAGCCTGATGTCATCAAAAAGGAAAGTGAAATTTGCAGAGCCATCTCCCGCTGTGCCTAAATCAAATATTAAAACAATTTTTTGATAAGAGTTAGCAGTATTAACTGCACTGTAATCAAAAATTAAATCCTCCCACGCATTAGCAAATGTAGTGGTTGTCTCTTTTTCAAAACTTATTCCCCCGTTGTTTAAATTTTCTACTTTTAATAAAACTTTAGCGCCAATACGTGGAGAAAAAACTTTCATTCTAAAAACCCTGTTTACAGTAAAATCAATTGGTGTGCCTAATGCTATAAAACTTCCTCCCCATACTTCTGGTGCATTTTTTACCATCTTACCAACCTTGGCGCTGGTATTAATTCCATTTATTTGTGTGTTGTTAATTTTAGTAACTGCACCACCGCCAAAATCGGTAAAAGCATAATTTACAGTAGGAGATTCAAAAGTTATTGGTAATAAAACGGGATCAACAATAGTTACTGGCTTTATTAATTGTGTGGTTGCTGCGCCGCCACTTAACGCTACTACTCTAATATTATAAGTTCCTACAGCTGCGTAAGTATGGCTTACAATATCTCCTTCTAAAAAAGATACCGGTACTTCATTAGGCACATCACCAAAATATACCCTGAAGAAGGTTTCGTAAAGTGCCTTTGCAGTTACGGTTACTTTATAATTATTGTTGGGGTCAATAGTAATGGTAAAATCTAAATTTTCAGGTGCCCGGAATGATACCGTTAATTGTTTTGTTGTTTCTGTAATTTTTCCTGTAATACTGTGGCCAACAATTTTTACATTGTAAATACCTTCAGCATACACATGCTGTGTATTTTTTCCTGGTAAAACTTTTGCCGGTGTTGTGGCAGCATCACCATAATAAATTTCGTAAAAGGCAAGGCCTTCGCCATTAGGCGTAATAGTTACAAGGCCGGTATTATCTTGTGTAATATCGAACAGAGCGGATAATTTAGCCGGTGCAGTATCACTATCTAAAAAAGATATATCCTCATTCAATTCTTTTTTACAACTTATTGCAACAGCCAGTAAAAAAGCTATGCTAAAAAAATATTTTAATACTTTCATAATCGTTAATTTTTTATTAGTTAGTAATTAATAACCGGGGTTTTGTTTTAAGCCCGAAATATCAATTTCTCTTTGAGGAATAGGAAATAATTCATGCTTGCCAGCAACAAAGCCTGTAATTTTTGTTACAGCCTGCCCGGTTCTAACCAAATCAAAAAAGCGGTCACCTTCCATAGCAAGTTCTAATCTTCTCTCATCCCAAATAGCTTGCCTTAATGTAGTGCCGGTTGATGTAATATCCTTACTGGCATCGTTAACTGCAAATGCACGGCGGCGTACCCTGTTTAAATAAAGCTGTGCTTTGGTATCATTAGGTGCAGTAGCCCTGTTGTTAGCTTCAGCAGCCATTAACAAAACTTCTGCGTAACGAATAGTTCTGAAATTATTTAAATAATTAAGTTCTACCTGGCCTGATGTTTCGCCTTTGCGGGGTAAATATTTTTGATTATATAAACCAGTATTTTTAAAAGGCGCTACCTGGTAAGTAATATTAAAAGAGGGGTTAGCATTTTTATAAGCTTCAATATCTAAAACAGTTACTGCTTTTCTAATATCGCCAGCTGTGTAAGCATTGGCTAAATTTACTGTAGGTAAATTTGTACTCCAACCCGCTGCATAAGGCATAGCCCCCGAACCATTTAAACCCCTGATGCCACATTGCTGCACCGAATGATTTCCCTGACCTCTTGTAACACCACCCCAATTATAATAAGGAGAAGTATTGGAATACTGAATTTCAAAAATAGATTCAGGACCATTTTCACCGGCTGCTAAAAATGTAGCACCAAAATTTGATGGCAGTGTAAATGCATTGGCAGTGATTACACTTTCCAGGACAGTTGCTGCAGCATCAAATTTATTTTGATACAACAATACTTTACCTAACAATGCTTGTGCTGCATACTTGGTTATTCTTCCTTTTTGTTGCTGAACAGCAGGTAATACAGCAATGGCAGCGTTGAGATCAGTTTCTATTTGTTTGTACACTTCTGCTTTTGCAGTGCGTTGCAGACTTTTACTTTCGTTAAGACTTAAACGTTTTTCAACAAACAATGGCACATCGCCAAACATTCTTACCAATGTAAAATAGTAGTATGCCCGAATGAAATATACTTCACCATACAATGCTTCTTTTCCTGCAAAATCAACAGTTTTACCTGCAAGATTTGCAGCTTTGTATTGTGTCATATAATTAGCACGGTTAATTCCTTCGTAAGACGATTGCCATATTTCGGTTAAGGCTGAATTAACCGGCGTATGTGTATAGTCATCAATTTGCTGAAGTGATAATACATCGGATGCATTTTCACCGCCACTCACT
>NZ_JANMUN010000158.1:0-34172 GCF_031391665.1 Ferruginibacter sp. | reverse complement strand
CCCTGCGGATACCAGGTGCCCAATTTTATATCAGCATAATTCATTAAGCTGTATAAAGCCGGTGTATTTTGTGGCAAAGCACCTAAAAACAACACTGGAAACTCCATCATCTGCTGCAGCTTTGGATGTTTAAAATATTTACTTACATGTTTTTTCATATTGGTAAAAACATCTAATTTAAACACGCCTTTTATTACATCCCAATCAATAAATTCTGTAATGCTTTGGCCGGGCTTATGCACTAATTTATTTATGCCCACATTATATTTATATTCTGCTTCTGCTAAAAATTTATCTAATTGTAATGCACTGCCGGGTTCAATTTTTTCAAATAATTTTTTTAGTTCATCATAGTTTGCCGGTATCTCCATCACATCATCCGGCCAGTAAATGCGGTACGATGGGTCTAATCTTTCCAGTTGGTAATAGTCTGCCACTTTTTTACCAAAGCAATTAAAAAAGCGTTCAAATACTTCCGGCATCCAATACCAACTTGGCCCCATGTCGAATGTAAAACCATCTTCTTTTAACTGCCTTGCCCTGCCACCGGCAGTATGTTGCTTTTCTAAAATGGTTACATCGTAACCCGCCTTAGCCAAAAAACATGCTGCTGATAACCCTGCAAAGCCACTGCCTATAATTACTGCTTTTTTCAAGAACTAAATTTAGGGATATTGAAATTTAAAACGGGATAAAAAAAGCGGTAACTGTTTAAAATCTTGTCACCTGTTCTTTTAATAATTTGCGGGCAAAGTGTATCCTGCTTTTTATTGTACCCAAAGGCTCTTTTAGCAATGTTGCAATTTCGTTGTATTTATAGCCATCAAAATACAGCATAAAAGGGTTGCGGAATATATCGGGCAAATGATGTACTGCCTGGTAAATTTCTTTTATTTTCAAATTACTTTCTGCAGTATTTACAATAGATAACTGATTGCTGTTTAGCAAAAATTCGTTGATGCTGTTATCCAGTATCGTATTTTGTTTTGCTTTACGGCGGTAATCATTAATAAAAATATTACGCATTATGGTGTACAGCCAGGCTTTAATGTTTGTACCCACATTATATTTTTCCCTGTTGGCAAAAGCCCTGTACATGGTTTCCTGAATAAGATCTTTTGCCGTTTCATTATCTCTGGTTAACGTTACAGCAAAAGGCTTTAAGTACTCTGCGTTGTTAATTACTATTTGGTTGAATTCTATTGCAGACATTTTGTTTAAGTATTAGTCCACAAAGTTAAACAATAAATATGGAGAAATGCAAATTTTTGTTTAAGATTTTATAAAAAAGATTAAACACATTATTTTACAGCACTTTATACATTTACTTTTGAGAATCCAGATACAAAATCCATTACTTCTGCGAAAGATCTTTTAAAATTGAGGGGTGCATGAATCTTTTTTTGATAAATATTTGTTAGCTGGCCTGATATAATTACTGGTGTACCACTGAATTTTTGAGTAACATTTGCAATAAATTTATCGAAATTAAAATTCTGGCCTACAGTGGTTAGATGAGAATACAGGTAGTCGGGTTTTTTTAGTTTAGCAACATATTCAACATCTTTTAATGGCACATTAGAACCAAGATAATAGGTGGTGACACCCCTGTTTTTTAATAAATAGTACATAAACAATAAACCCAGTTCGTGGTATTCTCCCTCGGGTAAAAATAGTAAAACAGATTTATTTACTTTAACTGGTGTCATAACCCTATCGATACCCACAATTAACTTTTGGCGGATGATATTAGTCACAAAGTGTTCCTGTGCCGGATTTATATGATTAGTAAGCCATAATATTCCAATTTTTTCAAGAAAGGGAAAAATAATTTGAGTAATGGCTCTTTCTATACCCCGTGCAGCTATAAATGTATCTAAAATTATTTCCACTTTTTCAATATCTATATCCACCATACTTTGAATAAGATCATTCACAATTCGCTCCTGCTGGGCTTCAATTTGACTGAGGGAAAGAATTTTTTCTTTCATTTCACCCTCATTCATTTTATCTATGTGAGATATTTTGTACCCATATTTATTAAGCAGGGCTACGTTTAAAATTTTTTTTAATTCTTCGTTGCTGTAATAACGGATATTGGTGCCGGTGCGTTCGGGTTTTATAAAAGAATAGCGTTGTTCCCAAATACGAATGGTATGGGCTTTTATGCCCGAAAGGTTTTCCAGATCTTTTATGGTAAATGAATTCATTGCAAACTTATTTTTATTATTACAATGATAAAATAAATTTGTTTAAAAAAAATGAAAAAAAGCTTAACAAAACTAGAAACTCCGGGTAGGCAAGTCCTTAAAGATTTTATATACCAGTTGATTTTTGGGGAATAGTATGGACCAGGCGGTTAGAAAAATAATCATAAAATCGGTATAAAGTGATGCATGTTTTTGGTACCACATTTCTAGCGCTCCCTTGAATGGATATATGGTGGCGTACATAGCTTTTGGGTCAGCAGCAGCAGAAATAATTTTTTCTTCATCACGAAAAATTAAGGAGCCAATGCCCGTCATACCAGGTTTGCAGTTATAAATTTTTTTGCGTATTTCTTCCGGATATAAATTTACACTAACGTCCATCAGTGGCCTTGGACCAACAATGCTCATATCGCCTTTAAATACATTTATAATTTGCGGCAGCTCGTTCACTTTTGTAATGCGTAATAATTTCCCAAAGCTGGTAACACGTGGATCGTTACGTAAAGTAATTTCGCCGGTGCCAATGTTAGGGCTGTTTTTAAGCATGGTGGCAAACTTCCAGATATCGAAAAATTTATTTTTATACCCTACTCTTTTTTGCTTGTAAAAAACTTCTCTTTCGCCTGTAAATAATAAAATAATGCAACTGGGTATTAGTATGGGTGATAACAATAGTAATGCAATGCTTGCTACAAGAATATCTATGATTCGCTTTGTAATTTTGTACATTAATCTTTCAGGTTGTTTTAAATTATTAAGCTCTTGCTATGTTACCAAAACCAGGGGCTTTGCAACTAACGCTTAAGATGGTATTAATAATTGCTATTTATTTAATAATATCATCTATGATTTTTAAATGATGATTACTGTGAATTTGTAAAAATTTAATAGCAGCCTTTAATTTTACATGACCAAATAATGGATGTTCGAAATATTATTTTCATTTAAACTGTTGAGAATATTAATTTTTTGTTTTGCAAGTGCAATATAATCTTCCAGTTGCTTTGGGTTTTGTATAGCTCCCGGCATAACCGATTTAGGTGCCTTAGCTTTACCTCTTGGAATTTTAGCAGTAAAAAAAACAATGGTTTTTAAAACACTAAATTTTGCTTTATAATTTTTTGGATTGGAATTTTGCAACTGTTCTGCAATTTTTATAACTACCAGCAAAGAATGTTCAATTTGCCAACCCACTTTAGATTGAGAAACTTTTGTATTTATTTTTTCGGCATTGATAATATTTTGTTTAAAAGTGTCAATTTGCAGTAATAATTTATCAATTGCCATTTACTAATTATTTTAATTAAAAACATTCTTTTATTTTACCTGCTACTGCTTTTAAATCGTCGTTTGTAATATATGTTGAGCATGGAATGCTTAAACAATGCTGGTAAACAAAGTTTGATCTGTCGGTATGATTATAGTAAATATTTTCGGTAAACATCCGCAACTGATTCATGGGCACCCAAAACGGGCGGCTCTGCATTTTATTATCGTTCAATATTTTTAATACTTGCTTTTGTTTAGCAGTAAAAATTGTGGGAAGCCACCAATTGGGTTTTACATCAGCACTTACTTCCTGAAATTTTATATCGCCAACTCCCTCCAACTCTTTTTTATATAAATCAATTATTTCGTATTTGCGCTTTATAAACCCGGGCAACTGTTCCATCTGCGCCACACCCATTGCCGCCGCAACATTTACCAGGCGGTAGTTGTAGCCAATTTCATCATGTATATATTCAAAGGCATCGCTTTTTGCCTGCGTAGTTAAATGCTTTGCTTTTTTTGCCAATGCTTCATCATCAGTAACAATCATACCACCGCCGCCGGTAGTAATAATTTTGTTTCCATTGTAACTAAATGTGCCGAGTAGCCCAAAACTTCCGGCGTGTTTGCCTTTGTAATAACTGCCGAGTGCTTCGGTACTGTCTTCTATCACTGTTAGGTTATGCTGTTTGGCTAAAGCCGTTAACTTATCCATATCGCACATGTTGCCTAAAACATGTACCGGCATTATTACCGGAATTCTTTTACCATCTTTTTTATAATGGCAAACGCCATTGCGCTGTTCGGTTTCGTTAGTTAAAAATTCTTCCAGTAAGTTTAAATCCATTTGCCAGGTAGCTGCATCGGTATCAATAAAAATTGGATTGGCGCCAGTATATTTTATAGAGTTGCAGGTAGCAATAAAAGTAATGTTGGGTGTAATTACATAATCATCGCTGTTTACTCCCATCATCACCAAACAAATATGCAATGCAGTTGTACCACTGCTTGTAGCCACAGCATATTTTGTACCAGCAAATTCGGCACTCATTTTTTCAAACTGATCTACATAAGCACCCACGCTGCTAACCCATCCGGTGGTAATGCATTCGGTAACATATTTTAATTCGTTGCCCGCCATATTGGGGCCGCTGAGTAAAAGCATAGTATTAATTAAATTTTTTAAAGGGCGAAGGTAGTAAAAAGAAGGGCAATTTTCTTAGCCGGCTTCGCTTTATACAATTATCTTTATTTATTAAAACGATAAAAGTATTTGATATTATATGAGCTTCATAAAAAAATTATTTGGCAGCAAAAAAGTACGGCGACAAATAAGCAGTACAGCTGAATTTTGGGAATGGTTTTCTACAGAGGAAAAAATATTATTCAGTGCTGTTAAAACAAGAAATCAGGTACAGGAATATTTACAAAAAATTATTGATAAACTGCAGGAGCTAAATCCTGATTTGTATGGCTTAATTGGGATGCATGATGACATTACTGCCGAATTGGTAATAACTCCCGAAGGAGATATAAAAAATATTGTATTTGCTGAAGAAATTGCAAGCGCTGCACCAGCAATGCCCGACTGGAAGATTACTGCTTTAAAACCAGAAATGGGATTTGAAAGCATCAGTATTGAAATGAATGATTTTACATTTAATACAGAAAAATTAAAATTTTATACCTTGCCGGATGATGCCAGGCCCGATGAGATAGAAATACATTTACTGCATGAAGATTATGTTGCCGAAAACCATAACGAAATTGCTAACGGTGCTTTAATATTTTTAGATAATGCCATTGGAGAAATTACTATGGCTACACAAATTGATGATGTTTTTTTAGAGGCCTCGGCTAATGGTGCAGCAATAATCCCTATTGAAAAACTAAAAGACTATTTATTATGGAGAGAAAAAGAGTTTGTTGAAAAATATGAGGGCATAAGATACGATACGGAAAACGACGAATATACCGGAATGGAAGCTACAGATGAAAATGATATGCCGATGATTGCAATGGTAAACCAAAAATTATTATCGTGGGATGCAAAGGCCTCTCACCCGTGGATGCTGGTAATTGAAATTGTTTATAAAGGAAACAAAAGTGGAATGCCCGATAATGATACTTATGCTCTGATGAATGAATTTGAAGAAACAATAATGGAAAAATTAAAAGACAGTGATGGCTACCTGAATACCGGCAGGCAAACCTACAAAAATGAAAGGACCATTTTTTTTGCCTGTAAAGAATTCAGGGAATGCTCCAAAGTAACCAGCAATCTTATAAAAGATTATACCGATAAATTAAGAATATCCTATTCTATTTATAAAGATAAATACTGGAAAACCATGGACAGATTTATGCATTAAAGCCCTTTAAATATTCCTGAACTTAGGTCCGTAAGCATCATCAATAATGCCTGTTTTCATTAACGTATAAATTTCTTTAACCCCATCAGGTACCGTTTTGGTTATTGTAAAGCCCAGTTCATTTTTTATTTTATCAAAGTTTACCCTATAATCACGTGGATCTTCATTCATTTCCACATAATTTACTTTTACATTAGGTACTACTTTACAAACTTCTTCAATTATCATTCCTTTATTATAATTCTCTTCGGTAGTACCAACATTAAACACATTTGATTTTACTTTTTTCTCCTCACTTTCAATTACTAAAACCACTGCTCTTGCCAAATCATCTACATGGCAGTAAGGCCTCCAGAATTGTGCCCCCCAAATTTCCTGTACACCTTTTACTGCGGCGTTACGTGTAAATTCGTTTACGGTTAAATCAAAACGTATCCTTGGAGAAAAACCATACACTGTACTAAAACGTAAAGCGGTGCTGCACATTTTAGTATCTTTTCTTTCGAGCATTATATAATTTTCAAACTTAACTTTTAACTCTGCGTATAGACTTACAGGGTTTAATTCGGATGTTTCGGTAACGAAAGAATCCGGATCGGACATTTTACCATAATTGCTGCAGGTGCTTGCAAAAACAAAACGTTTTACACCAGCTTTTTCTGCTGCTTCAAACAATGCAACGCTTCCATCCCAGTTGGTGGTTTTAGCATCTTCGCTAAATTTTTTGCAGGCCGGGTCGCCAACAATAGCAGCTAAATGTGCAACAGCATCAATACCGCTAATAGCTTTTTCTACATCTGCAGCATTTCTAACATCGCCTTTTAAAAATTCAAAATTGGGGTTAAGCATTACATCATACAATGCATCGCCACCAAAATTTAAATTATCAAAGGCCCTAACATGGTATCCTTTATCTAATAACTGACGAACTAAAACTGAACCGATATATCCGGCTCCGCCGGTAACTAAAACTTTCATAAGTATGTATTTTTTTGCGTGGCAAAGATAAGGGTTTAGGTGTTTAGGGTTCAGGGGTTTGGTGGTATATTAATACAATAAAACTATTTTGCTGGCACACCAATAACTGTTGTATCATCAGGCACATCTTTTAGTACAACCGCTCCTGCGCCAATAATTACATTACTGCCAACAGTAACACCCTGACGAATTACTGCACCGGCACCTACAAAACTACGGTGGCCAATTGTTACATTACCGCACAATACTGCACCGGGGCCAATGTGACTAAACGCTCCCACAAAACATTCATGTTCAATAATGCAACCGGTATTGCAAATAACTCCAAGGCTAATTTTTGCCAATGGATTAATAGTGGCATTTGCTGCAATCATTACACCGGATTCTTCTATAATTGCCGAAGGATCAATAGTGGCAGAAGGATGTATGGCATTTATGGGGAAAAGTCCTTTCTCCGACATTGTAAATTGTATTCTTTCTCTTATTTTATTATCGCCAATGGCAATAAAGAAATCATCTTTTTTAAAAGCATCTGCAGCACCCCCGCTATCTTCTTTACCAATGTAAACCAAATTAAATGGGTTGTATTGCTTTTGCTCAGTATCACAATAACCGGTTATTTTATTGCCGGTGGCATTTATTATACCGTAAACAACAAACGCATGCCCTGAGTAGCCAATTAATATCATTGCAAAATTATTAGTTGTTTAAATGTAGTAACGATTTGTATGATGAAAGAATATTTTGCCAGATATTTTCCCGCTGATAATCTTTTTTAATTATTTGCATTAGCGTTTCTGCCATATCACACATTTCTGCATTATTATTAATTGCATATTCAACTTGTTTTTCTATTTGTTGTTCATTGGCAGTCTCAAATATTAAACCCGTTTTTTTATCCTCAACAATATCTATATTCCCTGGTATTCGGCTGCAGATGATGGGCAGTTCCATTGCACCAGCCTGCAACAGTACGTTAGGAAAACCTTCCCGGTGAGAAGGGAAAACAAAGTAATTGGCAATATGCATAAAGTATTCTACCTGCTGTGTCCATTTAATATGTATAATGTTTGCATTAGCTTTTATCTGCTGCATAACTGTTTCCGGTAAAGGGTCCAGTTCTTCTTCATAATCTCCCACTAAAATTAATTTCAAAGCTCCATATTTTTTTTGAAGGGATAGAAAAACATTTACCAACTCTACAATTCCCTTATCGGTTACCAGCCTGCCAATACAAAGCAGGTAAGTATGCTGTATTGAATAATTTATACTGTTTTTTATTTCAACTAATATGTTTTCATTTATGGCCTCTTTACAAAAACGTTGGGTATTTATACCGTTGGTAGATCCTTTACCAATAATATTTAATTTAGCCGGGCTTGCAAATTTATTATCGACAATATAATTATACAAAGAATTACTGTTGGGCCATATATGGTTAGCTGCAGCGTAAGTAAGTTTTTCAATAAATTTCAACAACTGCAGTTTAAATCCTTTTTCCACCATTAACGGCATGCCGGCTACAGTATGTATTCTTATTTTTACGCCGCTTATTTTTGCGGCTAACATACCCAGTAAGCCAGCTTTGGGTGTATGGGAGTGTACAATGTCCGGTTTTTCTTTTTTAAAAATCTTTATTAGCTGTATAAGGCATTTTAAATCCTGCAAAGGAGTTATTTTCCTTGTCATGGGTACAATGATATGCCTGCACTCTTCATTTTTAATAACATCATTAAGTTCTGCTCCATCAGCACTTATCATTAACACTTCAAACCCGTTTAGCTGCATAAACTGCATTTGCCCGGGCAATAAATAACGCAATGCCATTGGCACTGTGGTAATGCGGATAAGTTTTTTATGTTGAGAATTTGCAGACAAATTTTTAATTTAAATAACCTTCTTCAATAATTTTTATACTAAACTCAAAAATAAACGCATATTATTGAAAGAAAAATTAGAATTTAAGATAAATTTGATTTTATTACAATGCATTTAGCATAAGCGGCAGTTAACAAGGCTAACTAATACCAAACATTTAATTTTCATGGGCATCTTCGAACTTCTGTTGTTTCCCCTTTATGCTGCGGTTTTCTATTTTATATTTAAAGCTTTTAGAAAAAATTACACCGATCCGGTTCTTAAATTTTATCATGCCCAGGGGTTTTGGATAAAAACTTTGGTTGTTTTAGTTTTTGCCGTTTTTAACTGGAGTATATCCCGTGGTGATTCATTTGTTCTGTACCAGGTGGAAGGCAAAAATATTTATGATCTTATCCTTAAAGACTTTTCCAATATTAAATGGATTTTAATGAAAGGCGAAGATTTTGATGAATCACTTTTAAGAGATCCATGGAATAAAGGATACTTCAGGGCCGAAAGTAATTTTATGGTGGTAAGGTTTGTTACCGTTATTTCATTTCTTACGCTGGGTAAATATTTATTAACCAATCTTATTTTTTCCTTACTGGCATTTACCGGCGCCTGGAAGTTGTTTTTATTTTTTTATGAGCAATACCCACACCTGCACCGCAAGTTTGCCATTGCCATTTTATACCTGCCTACTTTTGTTTTTTGGAGTTCGGGTATTTTAAAAGACAGCATTTGTATTGCAGCGATTGGCTGGATCACTTATTCGCTGTACCAGATTTTTATAAGAAAAAAATATTTTATAAAGAGTACAGTTTTTTTAATTTTTTTCGGGTATTTGCTTTGGGTAATTAAACCGTATATTATTATTTCTTACGTACCTTTTTTTATTTTATTCCTGCTGCTGAAAAATGTAAACCTGGTAAACAGCAAAGCCGTAAAAATTATACTTGCACCTGCGCTTATTATTGGTTGTGTGTTTGCGTTTTCAATTGTAATGTCGCAGCTTAAAGATGAATTAGGGCATTACGCAGTTGAAGGACTTACTAAAAATATTAAAACCCAAAACAGTGCGTACGAAGATCAGGCAGCCAAAGGTGGAGCCATGTTTTCGTACGGAACAGAATTTGATGGCAGTGTAACAGGCCTTATTAAAATGGCCCCGGTGTTTATTGGCACTACTTTTTTCAGGCCTTTTCTTTGGGAATCAAAAAAACTTACCACCCTTTTATCATCGCTGGAAGGTTTGGCAGTAATGATATTTACTATTATGGTAGTTTTTAAGGCCGGAGTAAAAACGGTTTTTCAAACATTAACTAAAAACTCATTAGCCATTTATTGTTTTTTATTCGCATTAATATTTGCTTTATTTGTAGGTGCCACTACTTTAAACTTTGGCACGCTGTGCCGCTATAAAATTCCCTGTATGCCTTTTTATCTTATCGCTTTATTTCTTATACAGGATACAGCAAAGCAAAAAAAAGAAAACCTGCTTAAAAATAAGCAGGTTGTTACGGTGTAGTTTTCGAGGTTTAATATTTTAACGGGTTTGCATTTTCTTAACCATACCCGCTGGTGTAAACAAAGCCGCCCAAACATTTTTAATGGAGTTTACAAAACCATTATTATAATTATTTTCTGCTTTAATTTTTAATTTCTCTAAAATCAGCGGTGGTGTTGCATTAAAATTATTTGTAAATGCATCTGCCGCTGGCCATAAAAGAAAGTTTAGTTTTTTTAATTTATCAGTTTTTTGATATACTAAAACTATACCGGCAAATGCAGTTAAAAAACAACAGTAATTAATGAATGCCAAAACTTTGTTGCTGAATTTTGCATTATGAATGTGCAGCCTGTTACGAACATAGAAATACATTTTCCATGCTGTTTTATAATCCCAGTCCTGCTTATAAGAAAATGCGGATGCAGGATGATAGTGGATACTATTGGTAACTGTACAAACGGGAATTTGGTTTTGTTTAACTATCCTGTAGTAATATTCGGTTTCATCGCCCCAAAGAAAAAACTTTGGCTGCGGTACACCTACTCTCTCTATAATTCTTCTGTGCAGCATAGTGCCGTTAAACGGGTGGCCAATACCTTCAATTGTTTTAGTGTTAACTTCATCAATAGTTTTAAACTCACCGGTTTTCCAAACAAAAGATTTTTTATTTTCTTTCTCCACTACAGCACAATTATATAATTTTAATGTACCGTCATCGGCTTCTAAAATATTATTTAATGCATCTTCTTTAGGGTAACCATCATCATCCATGCACCATATCCACGAATAGCCATTTTTATAAGCCCAGTTTATGCCTGTGCTAAAGCCCCCGCTTGATCCTACATTTTTTTGATTGATGAAATGAATATCGGGTTGCTGCTGCAACCATTGTTCTGTATTATCTGTACTGCCATTGTTTACAATTAAAATTGCATCTGGCTTACGGGTTTGATTACGCAGTGCAGTTAAACATTCAGAAAGAAGTGCCTGACGGTTGTATGTAACAACCACAGCAATTACCTTTTCCATAGGAGGGTAAATTTGGGTTTTTAATAAGATTTGGACAATGGTATAACGGTACTCAAAAATGAATATTGCATATTTTCTAATTAAAAAAATAATTAGTTAGCAATAACCAAGTCTTATAGTAGTAGCAATAAAAAAATAGAGATTTTTTACTAAGTAGTTTTACGATAAATGACGAATCATTTGTAATTATTTTTATATAACCGGATGATTACAAATTTATTGCAGATAAAAATTGCCCCTGCCTGCATAAAAAACAATGATGTGATTAATTTTCTTCATTAGGAAAAACGGGAAGAGTGCCGCCATTAGTTGCAGCGTACATAAACAAATTTGAAAAATTGAGTGCTTCACCAATTACATTATGCATATCCATATACCTGTAGGTGGCAAGCCTTCCTAAAAAAGATACTTTGTGCAATAATGTTGCATCGCTGCGGTATTGCAGCAGTAATTCTTTATCGTTTGCCAGACGTTTAGGATAATAGGGTATATCTGATGGCCCGGTTTCTTTACTAAATTCTTTAAAATAAACTGTTTTATCGTGTTGCTCCCAATAAGTAAAATGTTTGGGTTCTGTTATCCTGGTATAAGGCACTTCGGCATTGCAATAATTCATTTGCGTTACACCCTGGTGATCGCCATCAGCATAATGCTTTTCAAATGTTACAGTGCGATATCCCAGCCTGCCATATTTAAAACTAAAATAGGCATCAATAGGGCCGGTGTAAAAAACATGATCGTAACTGCTTACATCATCCGCAGGATTAAATTTTTTATTAAGAGAAACGTGAATGTTTTTATTATCAATTAATTTTTCAATTAATGCAGTGTAGCCGTCAACAGGTATGCCCGTATAAATATTATTGTGGTAGTTGTCGTCGTAATTAAACCTTACCGGAATTCTTTTTAAAATAGATGCAGGTAATTCTGTTGGCTCACAGCCCCACTGCTTTTTAGTGTAGCCATAAAAAAATGCATAATACAATTCCTTACCAATAAAACGCAAAGCCTGCTCTTCAAAATTTTGTGGATCTGTTATAGAGGTATCTGCAAGTGTTTCTAAAAATTCTTTTGCCTGCAATGGTGTAAACGATTTACCAAACAACTGATTGATGGTATGTAAATTAACCGGCAATGAATATATTTTACCATCACTCATTGCTTTTACCCTGTGTACATAAGGTTTAAATTCAGCAATGCTGTTTACAAAATCCCAGATTTCTTTTTTATCTGTATTAAAAATATGCGGCCCGTATTCATGTACCATTATGCCAGTTTGCTCGTCCCTTTTAGTGTGGCAATTGCCGCCAATATGATCCCTTTCATCCCAAATATCAATGGTGCAATCTAATTTACTCATCAGCTGATTTGCTAAAACAGTTCCCGAAAATCCGGCACCAATAATTAAATATTTCTTTTTCATGATTTTGGCAATTAGAATTGGATAACTTAACTAACCCAGAATTTTTTTATACACCTGCTGGTAAGTATTTACGGTTGTATCAAGATTATAAAACTCCGCAGCCCCTTCTCTTATTTTATTATTATCAAACTTTTTTTCGTTGCTCACTATTGTTTTTATTATAGCTTTCATTTCGCTTTCAGAAAAACTATCCAGCACATAACCGGCATCATATTTTTCAACAATTTCTTTTACATCACCTACACCGCTGTTGGTAATTACCGGAATACCCATTGCCATAATTTCGCCATGCTTTGTTGGTGAGGAAGATAATTTTGAATAACAGGGTTTTATAAAGAATAAAGAAAATGCGCTAAATGAAAGTAATGTGGGTACTTCTTTACGCCCTGCAAATTTTACAATTATTTTATTTTCGGGAATGTTATATTTTTTAGCCGCAGTTGTAATTTCTTCGTGCCTGTTATTGGATATAAATAAAAATTTAGCATTGGGTTTTTGCTGCAGCAACAAGGAGCAAAATTGCAGCATTTCATCTGTTAAATACCAACCTCCAATTGAGCCAAGGTAACTTACTATAAAATCGCCATCATCAATACCCAAATCTTTTTTAAATTTTTCTTTAACCTGTATATTTATGCTGGAAGGGCTAAACAATTGCAAATCTACACTGCAGGGTACTACATCAACTTTTACAGGTTGCGGAACATTTTTCCACTTCAATATTTCCTCTTTTCCCCTGTATGTTAAACAGGTATTATAATCTGCTACAGTAACACACTCATCCTCTTTTTTTCTAAAAAAATTATACACGGTTCTGTATAAAGGATTTTTCAAATCCCACATACCGCCATCCACTCTTTCATCGGCCCAAAAGCCACGGATATCATTAAGATATTTTACACCAAATTTCTTTTTTAAGTGCAATGCTATTAATTGCGGCACGCCGGGCCTGGTATGCACCATTTCAAATTTATGGATGGCATGCAATTGAACAGCTTTTTGTTTTAGTTTAAAATAATCATACACTGACGAAAGTACAGGTGGGTTTTTATGATAAGGCAACGATACCCATGTAATGGGAATATCTTTTACCAAAAGCTCCACTTCATCTTTATGCTTTTTAAATTTTTCCGGCTTATCGCAACTTAAAATAGTAAACTTGTACCCTTGTTTTGATAAACCTGCCAAATAAGGAATTACCTGGCTTTGCCCCAGTGGATCAGTCATCCCATCATAAGAAATAAATAAAATATTTTTTGTACCCACGCTTTAATTGTTTTGTAATACTTCTGTATAAATTTTTCTTAGCCCTGCCATATGGTGTTCCAATGTAAAATTATCTAACACTCTTTGCTTTGCTGCAGCAGCAAGTTGATGGAGTGCTGTTTTATCTTCTACTATTTTTTTTAACTTTTCAATAAAGTCATTGGTATTTTTTAAATCAAAAAACAAAGCAGTATCTGCACATTGCTCTCTAAAGGATGGAATATCGCTCAGCAACATGGGCATTTGCATTGCCATTGCCTCCAGTACACTTAACGAAAATCCTTCAAACTCGGATGACATAATATATAAATCGTATTGAGGTAATATTTTACTTACCTCTTTTACTTCGCCTTTTATTATAACTCTTACACCAGCCTCATCAACCATTTGCTCCAGCTCCTTCCGCATTACACCATCACCAAAAATGTGCAGCTCAATATTATCATTTTTAAGCAGTTTAAATGCCTCAATAAGGTATTGCTGATTTTTAGGATACCTTAATGCCCCAACAGCAATTAACCTAAATGTGTCTTCATTATTCTTCTTTTCCGGCAAAGATGAATTTTTAATTTCGTTTACATCAACAAAAGTGTACAGTAAATATTTTTTATAGGGCTTATGATTTAAAAAAGCAAAATACTGTTGTAAAACTCCCTTAGACACTCCAATAATTATGCTCTTATGCATTTTATAACTGATGCTCTCCAGCAATTTAAGGTACCATTTTTTATGATCGTTGGATGCATTTACATTAGTATGTATAGTTGTAATTAATGGAATTTTTTGGGGAGTGGCCAGCCTTGCCACCAATGTTGCACTAAACAAATGAGAGTGCACTAAATCAACCTTATACTTTTTAAAAAAGCTTTTTAATTTTAATACAGCAAGTGGAAATTTTGCAAACGACCCCATGTTGAGACAATAATATACATCGCATTTAAACTCATCCCCAAAATGATTTTGAGGATTTAGTGTTACCACAATATTATTATACTCTTTTAATTCTTTCAGCACTTTCACCAGCATCACTTCGGCGCCGCCACGGCCTAAATAATCAATAATGTGTAAAATTGTTTTTTTACTGCTCATAATGGTTACTACTTAAGCAGGCAGTAAATGAAGATCAATTAAATCTGTACAGGCACAAAAAGCCTCTTTGCTTATTGGCTTATTATTATACAATGCTTTATAATTCATGCTTTGCACAAAATCAAAAATTTGCCCCAGGCTATCGCCTTTGGCTTTAATTGGCTCGGGGTGTATGGCTAAAATACATACAGGTTTAAATTTATTAAATGTTTCCACCCCACCTTTTAAAGCATCGTACTCAGCACCTTCCACATCTATTTTTATAAAATTTACTTTGGTAAGATTTTGCTCTTTTACAAATGCGTCAATAGTAGTAACATCAATATCAATACCATGCAGCGGCCTGTCTTCTTTATAATTAACCAGGCTGTTGGCATTATCTGCCTGTGCATCCGAAATAAAAAAAGTGGTTTTACCAACCGAACCCCCTACTGCTTTTTGAAAAGTAGTAATAATATTTTGTGCATTATTTATTACAACACTTTTTCGCAGCAATTTATTGGTTGTAGGCGAAGGTTCAAAAGAATACACTTTACCCTGGCTGCCCGTAGCTTGTGATGCAATAACTGCAAATAACCCAATATGCCCACCAAAGTCAAGCACCACATCACCTTTTTTTACTTTGGAAAATAAAAAACCAAAATTCTCTTCTTCATAATTATCAGGAAAAAAACGATAAAATCTTGTGGGTAACCGCAATGTATGGCCACTGATGGTCCTTTTCATTCCTCTGCCCAAAGTGGCAATATTCAGCAGTTTGTAAATCAGTTCTTTCATTAAGAATAAAGGTTAGGGGTTATTAATTTTTTTGAAATAAGAAATGCATTTGTTTTCTTGTAAAAAATAAAGTTATTATTAAAATGATAAAATAACTGCAAAAAACCGAAATAGCTGCGCCGGTTGATTGCATATTTTTTATAAAAAAATAATTACTGGTAAGGCTAATGCAGGCAAACGCTAAAGAGAGCCAAATTATTTTACGCTTTTGCTTATAATACAATAAAAAAGAAAAAAACAGGTAAGCTATTGTCCAAAAATAATAGCCAATACAAAGCAGGTAGTAGTAATTAATACCGGGTAAGTAGTTTTTATTAATGATAAATTTATAAGCCAGTGGCACAAAAACAAGTAAAACAAGCAGGCCCGCCGTCATTATACCTATGTAAGCCAAAAAATGTTTGCGAATGGAATTATAGTTAATAACCGGGGCCGAAAGTAATTGATACGTTTTAGGAAGAATATACTGCAGTAATGCAGAACACAGTGTTACAATTATGGAAGCAAAAATACAGGCAATACCATAAACACCCACTTCGGCATTATTATCGTTAGTAAAACGGGAAAGAAAAAAACTGTCGGAGTAATTCATGCAAAAAGTGCTGAACTGCATTATTACCACCGGAATACTAAACAGCAGTTCGTCTTTAATGTATTGTTTATTTATCTGTCCAAAAAGATAATTGCGTTTTACAAAAAAGTAAAATGCATAAACTCCCATTGCTGCAAATGAAATGGCGATACCCGTTATACGGCCCTGCCAGGCCATTTTTAATGCACTTATTAAAACAACGGCTAAGCCAATTTCTAAAAACAACCTGCCTAACACCACCAGTAAAAAGAGTTTTTTATTCTCTTCATTTCGTATCATGTTAACCGCATGCTGGCTTATAAAGGATAAAAATGTAACTACAGGTATTACCCAAATAAAGCTTGCAGGAAACTTGTATTTTTCAATCAGTATTTCTCTTCCAAAATAAAAAACAATAAGCGACAGTATAAAAACACCTACGGGCAACAGCAAACTGCTGGTAAAAAAATTGCTGAAATCTTTTTTTTCTAATTTAAAATATTCTACACTGGTACTTTGCAAAACACCCATCGAAATAAAAGGTATTAAAAAAAGTGTTGCGCCGCTGAATAAGGTAATATTGCCCATATCCTCTTTACTGAGCACATTGGTAAAGTAGGGTAACAGTAAAAAGGCCACCCCTTTTCCAAAAAAATTAGTGAACGTGTAAACACCCAATGCTTTTGCGGCCGGGTTGCTGAGGTATTTTATGGCAGTTTGCTTTGGCAACTTTATAAAAGTATCTCTTTTAATAAAGATTTGGGGTTAAAAAAATTAGAGTCAGCTGTGTTAATTATTGTTCATCCATTTATCGTACCACATCTGAAACATCAGTAAAGTCCATACCTTTTCGGCTCTTTCTTTTTTGCCATTATAAAAAGATTGCTTTATCCGCTGCACTTCATCATTATTAAAAACATTTTGTTTTGTAATAAAAGCCTCATCAAAATACATATCTACAAATGGTTTTAATTCTTTTTCAAGCCATGCTGCAATGGGTATTCCAAAACCCATTTTTGGCCTGTCTATCATTTGCTTTGGAATATATTTATGTACTATTTCTTTTATGATAAATTTTTTGCTGCCGTTATTGTATTTATACTCCATGGGCAATTGCGCCGCCCATTCAATTACACGGTGGTCTAAAAAAGGTTCTCTCCCTTCCAGGCTTACACTCATACCGGCACGATCAACTTTTTGCAAAATATCATCCAGTAAATAAGTTTGGTAGTCAATTGCCATCATGTAATTTAATACAGAATAATTTTCTTCATTCAGTTCTTCACTATCAAAGGCAGATGGCAATATGCTTATTGGGTGTTTAAAAAGTGAATCAATTGAATCACCAGTCATTTGCTGCGTAATATTTTTTAAAATATTTTGCTCCGAAGGATTTTTTAAAAAAGTTTTTATTTTTTCGTACCTGCTGTGAAAAAGGTATTGCTTATTAAAAAAGGGAATAGCACCGGCAGGTACCACATCCATAACTGCTGCTGCAGATTTACGCACAAAGCCGGGAATGTTTTGCAGTTTTTTACCATACCTGGTAATGTAATCGTAGCGGTTATAGCCTGCAAAAATTTCATCGCCTGCATCTGCAGATAATGCTACCGTTACTTTTTCTCTTGCAACTTTGCTTACCAGCGTTGTTGGTATGGCGCTGCTGTCGGCAAAGGGTTCGTCATAAAAAAAGGGCAACTGAGGTATAATCTCCAATGCTTCTTTTTGGGTACAGTAATATTCTGTATGGTCGGTTCCCAGGTGTGCTGCTATTTCTTTTGCAAAAGGTGCTTCATTTAATCCTGCATCGGGCACACCAATGGTAAATGTTTTTATTTTTTCGGTATTGTTGGCCTGCAGTAATGCAGTTACACAACCACTATCGTACCCACCACTTAAAAAAACACCCACCGGCACATCGCTTACCATGCGGTATTGAAAAGCGCTGGTTAATATTTTTTCTGTTTCTGTAATTGCCTCTGGTAAACTTATTTTTAATGTGGGTTTATTATATGCATCATACACATTCCAGTATTGCTGCGTTTGCAATGTTGCGGCAGTAATATCAACTTCTAAAAAATGACCGGGTTTTAGTTTATAAGTATTCTTATATATGCAGTGTGGCGTGGGTACGTAAGCGTATTGCATATAAGCAGCAACTGCATTAATATTAATTTCTTTTATAAAACCAGGGTGGTGTACAATTGCTTTTAATTCGGAGCCAAATAAAAATAATCCCTTGTTCCAGTAATAAAAAAATGGTTTTACACCGGCCCTGTCCCTGCAGGCAAATATTTTTTTATTGGCTTCGTCATAAATAACAAAGGCGAACATGCCAATAAATTTTTGAAGTGCTTTACTGCCCCATTCGGTGTAGGCATGTAATATTACTTCAGTATCGCTATGGCTGTGAAATTGATGACCTTTTTGCTCCAGTTCTTTTTTTATTTCGGCGTAATTATATATTTCACCGTTATAGGTTATGTGCAGCGATTGAAAAGTTTGCGGTTGGCTGCCTCCTTCGGTTAAATCAATAATGCTAAGGCGCCGGTGGCCAAGGCCAACAGTAGCTTGTTCTGTATTATAAAAACCATAACCTTCGCCATCTGGCCCACGGTGAGCCAAGGTTCTATTCATTTTATGTAAAACAGATTGTTCGGTTTTTTTATTAAAATCAACAAAGCCGGAAATACCACACATAAATAGGGGTTAGTTAAAAATAAATAAGGCAAAGATAAGCGTAGTGCACTTACAAACCTTTGTGTGCAATATTAGAATCTATTTAAAGTAAAACGATTAATTTCACGTTACTCAAAATTATGAGTGATTTTTTGCAATGAATAATATTACTACAACTAAAGGGATATTTGTTATATCATTAGATTTTGAATTACTCTGGGGAGTTTGGGATGTTACAACCAAAGAAAAATATGGTAATAATATTTTAGGGGTTAAACAAGTTATCCCTGACCTGCTAAATTTATTTGCCCGGTATAATTTTAAAGCAACTTTTGCAACTGTTGGTTTTTTATTTGCTAAAAACCAGGCAGAACTGCTAAAATACATACCCGATTGCAAGCCTGGTTACCGTAACAACGACTATAATGTTTATTCTAAAGAAGTTCCATTAACCGGTAACGACGAAACGGACGATCCGTACCACTATGGCTTCAGTTTACTGGAGTTAATAAAAAATACTACTCATGAAATATGCACACATACATTTTGCCATTACTATTGTTTAGAAGAAGGGCAAAATGCGGAAGAATTTGATGCTGATATTAAGGCAGCAAAAAAAATTGCAGCGGCCAATGATATAACAATTAACAGTATCGTTTTTCCCCGTAACCAGGTTAATGAAGATTATCTTAGCTTGTTAAAAGATAATGGGATTAATATATACAGAGGCAACCCAACATCGTGGATATATAAACCACGTACTTTTACTGCAGAAATACTTTTTATAAGGCTTTGCCGCTTGCTGGACACCTATTTGCCTGTTTCGGGCTATAATACTCATGTAATAGAAAAAAAAGAAGGCATGCCCGTTAATATACCTGCCAGTCGTTTTTTAAAACCGTACAATAAAAATTTAGCATGGCTGGAGAAAGTAAAATTAAAGAGAATACTGAACGAAATGACCAAGGCTGCAAAACAAAATGAAGTATATCATTTATGGTGGCACCCACACAATTTTGGGATAAATATTACTGAAAACATGGCTAACCTTACCGTTATATTAAACCATTATAAAACTTTACAATCCAAATATGGGTTTACCAACTGTACCATGAAAGAAGCGGCAGGGTTTTAAAATTTCAATGGGTAACTTTACACCCTCATTTGAACAAATAATTTTTCATTTGATAATGCAAAATAAAAAAATAGTTTTCCTTGCGTCTGATTGCGAATCCTCCAGATGGGTATATAATGCTATTATAAAAGATTTTGAAATTGCAGCCGCAATTATTGAGCGGCCAATTTCAAAAAAAGTTTTATTTAAAGGGCGCTTAAAAAGAATTGGCTTTTTTAGAGTTATGGGGCAGGTAATGTTTTCAATATTGCTGGTTCCATATTTAAGAAAAAAAGCCAGCAGCCGAAAAGCATCTTTAATAGATGAATACCAGCTAAATGATGCTTATTTTGACAGTGCTGCAACTTTACAGGTTACTTCTGTTAACGACGAAGCCTGTAAACAATTACTGCAGCAAATACAACCTGATATTATTTTAGTAAACGGCACCCGTATCATCAGTAAAAAAATATTACAGTGTACTGCCGCAGTTTTTATTAATATGCATGTAGGCATTACTCCCCGGTACAGAGGCAGCCACGGTGGCTACTGGGCTTTGTATAATAATGATGCTGAAAATTTTGGTACTACAATACATTTTGTTGATACCGGTGTGGATACCGGTGCAGTATTACAACAAGCTTTTATAAAACCAACCAAAGAAGATAATTTTACCACCTACCCAATACTCCAGGTTGCCGCAGGCATTACTGCACTGAAAAAAGTGCTGCCAGAGGTATTAAGAAATGAATACAATTCAAAAATGAATAGTGAAAAGGGAATGATGTATTATCAGCCTACATTGTGGCAATATTTAACAAAATCAACTAAATAAAATTTAGTTTTAGTTTGCTGGTACAGTAGAGGTCTATTTTTTTTATTTTTTCAATCCTATTTTTTGGAACTTTCAAAAAGAATCTTTTTATTGTTTTGTACCCCTCACAACAGGGGCAACACAATTTTCAAAATGTACATATTTACCGCTCACACCCTTCATTCCGTATTTATTAAACCAACCAATAACAGTACTGATTTTTTGTGGTTGATCGTATTGCGGACTAAACATATCAAAGGTGTCCAATATACACCATTCTCTTAATTGTTCTTTTGTAAGGTTTTGGGGCAATGTGCCATCTATATCACATATTGGTAAAAACCGGTTGGTCAGTTTTCCTATGCCAATTTTTGAAAAAAACCGGGAAGTTTTTATCAACCAATCTATATTTTTTTCTATTTTTTTAAATAATTTCTCGTGGGTTAATTTTTTTGTATACGGTCTGAAGATGTATTTAGCATTAAGTTTTGTCCACCAGCCATTAATAGGATAAAAATCTACTACTAATTCGCCGCCTGGCTTTACCATATCAATTAATGTTTTAACCGAAAGCTCAACATCGGGTGTATGCTGTAATACTCCAAAACAAAACACTTTATCAAATTGCCCTGGGGCAAAAGGCATTTCATAAATGCTTGCCTGAAATAAATTAAATCTTTCATTAGGCCCATTATTTTTATAATTAGCCTCTACTGCATTGCTATAGTCAACACTAAATAAATTCCCTTTTGTAAAATCCAGTACCACCTGGCTAAAGCGGCCTGCACCACTACCCACCTCTAAAATATTTTTACCGCCCAAGTCTTCTTTATCCCATTGGCTTTCGGCAAAAAAACGTGATTTACTTATTGACAGGGCGCTACTTTTATCTACTTGAGTACCTGCAAACTTATTCCATTGGTAGCCAAAATTTTCGGTGTAGTTATCGTCTTTTACAATCCTATAAGCTCCATTTTTGCAGGGATAAATCACCAAACCATTTTGCGTTAACCCTTCTGGTGTTTTATTGAGTACACCTCCGTCAGAGGGATTAATTAATTGTATATTCATTAAATATTACTTAAATGTATTAGAGAAAAATACGTCTTCTAAAAAACTTGACCGATATTGATTTTTTTGCAAAAATAACAGGTTAATTCAAACTACTATGGTTAATTTCAAAAGTCTTTTAAAAATTGCTGCTGCAGTATTCAATACCATCCTTTTAAATACAGCAGTTTTACTTATTCTTTAAAAATAAAATTATAGCTCTTATTTTTATGGAAATGTCCAGTACCGCATTCATTATTCCTCCCCGGTTGTTTGTTTTCCAAAAAGAAAGTTATCTTTTTATGCCTGCAGCATTGTCCAAAATATGCAGATAAATATCTTTACTGGCATTTACAGAGAAAAGGTTTTTTACCCTTTCGGCTGCATTTTCGCCTAAACGTTTACGGTAATCTTCGTTCTCTATTAATTTTTTTAAAGCTTCAATCCATTCCTCACCGGTATTAACTAAAATTCCATTTACTCCGTTTTCTATCACCCTAAAATTAGTACCAATAGCTGTAGCTACTGTAGGTATGCCAACAGCCATATATTGTAATGCTTTAAGACTGCTTTTTCCTAGTACAAATTCTTTATCCGGCAGGGGATATATACCAATATCAAACCTGTTGATAACAGTTACCTCATATTCTTCTTTCCATGCAAGGCATTCAATATCCAGGTCAGTATCCACCAAAGCATCTGTACCCATTATCAAAAGCTTAAAGTCAATCTGCTGTTTTAGTTTTTTTAAAACAGGAAATATGGTTTGCATATGCCATACTGTAGAATGGCTGCCGCTCCAGCCAATTACCGGTTTCCTTTCTTTAAAAGAATAATCAGTTTTAGGTTGATAAACATCCGTATTTATAGTAGATGAAATATCAGTGGTATTGTTGTTGTATTGTTTTACAAATTTATCTAAATGCGGAGTGCATGTAATTACATGATCGGCATTTTTCATGAGCATTATTGGTTTGCGATACCCTTTTAGCTGACGTATAACCCATGGCGTTTTATCAAATTTTAAATAAACCAGGTCGTCAATATCATAAATCATCTTTTTTGCAAGCTTGCTGTACAACCATTCAAATATTGGTGGGCCAAAGGGAGTTACCCATAAATGAATATACACTAAATCAAATTTTCTTAATGATAATAACAACAGCATACGCTTGCAATAACCTTGTAAGGATTTGCCTGTTTTTTTAAAGAAATTCCCTTTTTTATGAACTATCTGCCAAAAGCTATTATCTATAAATGGTTTAACAATTATTTCGTAGCCATTTTCTTCAAAATACTTATAATATTGTTCAAATTTAAGCCGTTGGCTTGGTGCAACACCTGCCGGATAAGGGCAAACAATCAAAATCCTTTTTTTTTCACCTGTCATAAATCAATTTCTAAATAATCGGCGAAATTAATGAATTCATTACAAGTTTATTACTTTATCAGTATTTCATCAATAACTTTTGTAATTTTGCCTACTTTTTATTTAAAACATCAGTATTATTCATGTCATCAATAAATTCCCCAATTAGAAATTTTGTAAAACCAATTCTTTTTAAACTACTTGGTAAAAACGGTTATAAATATTTTCAATATATAGGTAAGAAAAAAGACATCAAAAACCGGCTTATTGATGAAATTGAGATGGAATTTTTACCCTCTATTTTAAAGCCCGCTGATGAATCGTTGGATATTGGAGCCAACTATGCTTACTACACCGAAAGACTGTCTAAATTATCCCCTTTAGGTAAAGTGTATGCATTTGAGCCCATTCCCTTTACTTATGATGTAGCTTCTATGATTGTAAAAGATTTAAAGCTTACCAATGTGTTGCTTTATAAAAAAGGGGTTGGCGAAAGAACTGAAACAATGCGCTTTAGTGTACCTAAGCTTGATTTTGGTTCTATCAGTGCCGGGCAGGCGCACATGAAGGGACGAAATAACGATATGGTAAAAGGCTCTGAATATTATGTATCTGAAAAAACAGAAGAGTTTGACTGTGAGGTTATTGATATCGATTCTTTTTTATCAGGCAGCCTCACTAATCTCAGTTTTGTAAAAATAGATATTGAAGGCGCTGAATTATTTGCCCTTAAAGGAATGAAAAACACCCTGCGTAAATTTAAGCCTGTCATTCTTATTGAGATTGTTCCTTTGTTTTTAAAAAGTTTCAATATCGCTATTTCCGATTTTCAAAATTACATTAAGAATGATTTAGGATATAATATTTACATGTACAACAGCAATTCGAAAAAATTAGAACTTTTAAATTCAGAAATTATTAAAGACCGTAATTACATCTTAATTCATAAAGATAAAGTTAACCAGTTTTTACAGTTTATAAATTAATGGATTTATGCAAACGCTTAACCACTACACAGCTGCAATTGCAAAAATATTTGTTGAAGAAAAAGACAGGCACAATGCACATAAAAAAGCCTCAGTTATTTTAGCTGAAATGGTTACCAACCGGGATATACTGTATGATATTTACAGAAACAACCTTATAAAGCCCGATTTTATCTCGAAAGTGCGGCATTACCCAACTTTGGCTTTCGAAATTTATCTTGATAAAAATGTTGGTATGAATGCTAACGTATTTATGCCATTACCTGATAAGAATACCGGAATTAGTTTTCAAAGTATTCACCACCATGGAAAATTATTACTATCTACTGTAGCAGCAGAAGGGCCGGGATATGAAAGTATCCTTTTTAAAAAAGGTTACGCTATAGATGCTGCCTCTCAAACAGCCAGTATGGAAATTGAAAAGTACTACCAATTTAAAAAAGGAACATTAGAATTTATTGGCAGCGATCAGCCTCATGTGGTTTTTTTTCCGGAAGATGTTTCAATAACCTACACTATATGGGCTTACGAAAAAACTGTTGGTGTTGTTCAAAGTTTAAAAGATAATGCTGTGGTTAGAAAATTTAAAGAACCGATACGGGCTCTTTTAAATTGGATGAACCTAAGTAAAAAAATGGGTATTAATGTAATAGAGAATCTGGATTTTTATCCTGAGGATGGCAGAATAAGAGTTTTAAAAAACAGGATAGATTTTAAACATGGTGATAATGAGAATTTTTTAACCAATGTTTTTCATGTGTTACAAAAAACAGGTTTTAAGGATGTTAATTTTTTAAACACTCTTTTAAAACTGCACCCTCAAAATAAATATTTACCCGGCTTGGTTAATAAATTAATATCAGGTGATATTATTGGCAACCCTTTTTATGATTATCATAAAAACGTAAAGTACGTGAACCTTGATAAAAAAGAGATTTTAGCAATTTTTAATCCAGTTCAATAATAAACCGGCACTTATTTACAAATTAATGGAGCAAAATTTAAACCCCCAGAAAAGATATACTTTTTTAGATATTGACCGATGCAACATGTGCGGTAATTCCACTGCTTTAAATAAAGTAATGGGCATTAGGTTAAACCAATCGCAGGGTTTAAATCCTAAATCTAAAACAGGCATTGCAGTATCTGTAATTAAATGCAGTAAATGTAATTTAATTTATTCTACCCCACAGCCAATACCTAATAACATTCAAGACCATTATGGTTTACCCCCTGAAGAATACTGGCAAACCCATCAGTTTGTATGGGATGAAAATTACTTTAAAGCAGAAATTACAATTCTAAAAACTTTAATAGAAATTAAACCCGGAATGAAAGCTTTGGATATTGGAGCCGGCCTTGGCAGATCTATGATATCATTAGAAAAAGCGGGATTTGATACTTATGGTTTTGAGCCTTCAAAACCATTTTATGAAAAGGCTTTAGAAAAAATGCAGATAGCCCCAAACAAATTAAAATTAGGGAGCCTGGAAGAAATGGAGTATCCTGCAAACGAATTTGATTTTATAAGCTTTGGAGCAGTATTGGAACATGTGTATGACCCGGCAAAAAGTATAGCAACAGCTTTGCATTGGCTAAAGCCCGGCGGCCTTATACACATAGAAGTGCCTTCTTCAAATCATCTTGCCACCAGGTTAATTAATAAGTATTACAAGTTTAAAGGCACTAATTATGTATCTAATATCAGCCCGATGCATAGTCCTTTTCATTTGTACGAATTTGATATAAAATCGTTTAAAGCATTATCTACAAAATTAAATTTTTCTATTGCAAGTAATCATATTGAAGTATGTGAAGTTTTAAATTTCCCTCGATTTACACATCCGCTTTTAAAGAAATGGATGAAGCTCACTAATTCAGGATTGCAATTAATTATTTTTTTAAAAAAGGAAGTGTAACTAACTATTTTATTATGTATGGTTTAACTATTGAAGACTGGCTTTTATTTCCTTTGTACCTGTATGTAGTTTTCTTTATTTTTAAAAAAATACGAATTAGGTATGCCCACAATCCTATTTTATTTAAATATTTTACCTGGGCATTTTATACAAAAATTATTTTTATTTTAATATACACTTTGCTGGTGTGCTATGTTATTTTTGGCGATAGTGTAAGTTTGTTTTTTGAACAGGGAAAACATTTTTTGGAATTAAGCACAGGCAACAATGGCAATATTGGTTTACTATTTACCAATGGGGGTAAACAAATTGATGAATTAGCTGATAATGGATACAAGGGTTATTTGGCCATTGAAAGTAATTATCTGGTGGTAAAAATATGTGCCGTTCTTTGTTTTTTTACCTTTTCTAAATATTTAATCATAAATCTTATTTGTGGGTTTATTGCTTTTCTGGGTAGCTGGCAATTGTTTAAATTTTTTTACAGCTTATATCCTCAATTAAGCAAGCCTATTGCAATTGCTTGTATGGGTATTCCCTCAGTATTATTTTGGAGTTCGGGCATTAGTAAGGATACTATTTGCATTGCCTCCATTGGTTTTTTAACAAAGAGTTTATATGATATTGTTATTGAGAAAAGACATATTCTTTTAAATACTTTTATAGCTTTACTGGCGCTGTACCTTACTTATACTATTAAATCGTATATCGTATTAAGCTATTTACCATTTTTTTTTATTTTTTTAATTTTTAAAACTATTAATCAAACATCAAATGTATTAGTAAAAGTTGCCTTTAAAATATTTATTCCAATTTTAGTGTTTGTATCAGTTTATTACATTGCCAGTAATAGTGAAGATATGTTTACAGAATATTCATCTGAAAAAATATTAGAATCGGTAGCTCACACCCAAGATGCATTTAACAGTCAGGCGGCCAAAACTGATGGGTCTTTTTTTACGCTTGGTGATTTTGGTGGAGGAGTTGGCGATTTGGTAAGATTAGCCCCAATTGCCATTGGTACAACTTTTTTTAGGCCGTTTTTATGGGAGAGCCGAAATCTAATTATGGTATTATCTGCACTAGAAGGTTTACTATTACTACTTTTTACGTTAAATTTATTTATTAGCAAACGGGGATTTTTTGTGTTTGTTAAGCAATTTTTTACAAATTCATTAGTATTTTATTGCTTTAGTTTCTCCGTTGTTTTTGCAGTTTTTGTAGGTATAAGTACATTTAATTTTGGAAGTTTGGCCAGATATAAAATGCCCTGTATTCCTTTTTATTTTATGAGTATTTTAATTACTTTTTACAAGACAAATCCTAATAGTCGTTTATTTAGATAAAAACCACAGGGTAAGTTTTTAATTATGTTTAAGAATTTATTAAATTAAGCAGGAAAATTGTCTTTATAAATTTTATTTAGTTCAACTATATGTTTAGAAAGTGTATAATTATTTACAACCCTGTTATATCCTGAAGCACTCATTTCAACTAATAATGCTCTATTGTTTTTTAAATTAGTAAGTTTTTTTACAAAATCGTCTTTGTTTTCTAAATCAAAGTAGCATGCAGTATCTCCACACTGTTCATTGTAAGTAGGAATATCAGATAATAACATGGGCAAACTCATAGCCATACCTTCTAAAACGGCTAAAGCAAAACCTTCATATTTAGCAGACATTACAAACAAATCGTACTGCGGCAATAACTCATTTAAAACTTTTGAATGCCCCATTAATTTTATATTCAAATTATTATCGTCAATAATTTTTTGAAACGTATCCCTTAATGGCCCATCACCAAAAATGTGCAATTCTATTGTATTGTCATTTAATTTTTTAAATGCCTCTAATAAATAAATATGATTTTTTTGATTTTTAAAACTTCCAACAGTTACCAATTTAAATTTTTGTTCGGCTAATTTATATTGCTTGGGTTTAAAAATGTTTATATCAACAAAATTGTATAAAACTGCTTTTTTGTACAGCTTAATATTTAAAAAAGTAAAATAATCGTTTAGTGCAAAGTTAGAAACACCTACAATAACACTTTTTCTAAATTTATAAGAAACCTGGTCTAATACTTTAATCCATTTTTTTTTATACTCCAGGCCATCGCTAATAGACGATTGTATGGAAGAAATTAAGGGAATTTTTTTAGGCGTAGCAAACCTTGCAATTACAGTGCTCCAGTAAAGTGTGCTGTGTACAATATCGGCGTTATGCTTTTTAATAATTTTTCTAACACTAAAAATAGCTTTCCAAAAATACAGATAGTTTTTTAAGTTGAGGCAGTAATAAGAATCGTATTTAAGCTGATCTTTAAAATGATTGTTATTATAAAGATTAATAACCACATTATTATACTCCGGAAGATTTGCTAAAACACCAACTACAGTAGCTTCTGCACCACCACCACCAAAGTCATCAATTATATGTACAACTGTTTTTTTTTTCATCAATTGGTCATTCAATATTTATCAAGTTAATTGCACATCAAATAAATCTGTATAAGTGCAGAATGCTTTTCTATCCAAAATTTTATGGTCTAATTTTATTACATACTTACAATCCCACAGTAAATCATAAATCTCCTCTAACGAATCTCCCTTTTGTTTTATAGGTGTAGGGTGTAATCCTAAGGTCATTTTTGGCTTGTGATTTTTTAAACAATTTACAGCTCCTTTTAATGCATCAAGCTCTGCACCCTCTACATCAATTTTAATAAAATCGACTTTGGTAATGTCATTATCTGTAATAAAATCATCAATGCTGGTTTGTACAACATCAATTTTTTTCAATTTTTTGTCTAACCTATGATGAACTAAACTATTGGCATTATCAGCAAATTCAGAGTCTGCCATATAAAAAGAGGTTTGTCCTTTACTACTTGATACAGCCTGTTGATTAACAATTATTCTATCTTGAAGATTATTTATTTTTATAGTTTCATGAATAATTTTAAATGTATTAGGAGCAGGTTCAAATACATACACTTTTCCTTTAGATGCTAATTGTGCAAACAACACAGCATTAAGACCTATGTGTCCACCAATATCTATTACGGTATCATTTTCTTTGATTTGGGATTTGTAAAATTCAAAATTATCTTTTTCATAACCATCTTCGTAGTACTTATAGTATCTAACTGGCATACGCATTTTAAAACCATTTATAAAAATAGTTGTACCCCTTTTTAAAGTTATTAGATCAAATAAAAAGTAGTAAATTTTAACCGCTATTTTTTTCATTGTAATTTTAATTTTTTGACTAATTAGTTAAAAAAATTAGTTTAGTTGTTTCAAAAATATAAAATACCTGATGTGAAGCAGTAGATAACACTCCTGCATGTTTTTTTCATGCTTTTATCTGGCATAAGTAAACCCGGTAGTTTATAAATTATTTTCTTCATTACGTATTCTTTTTGTAAATATCAGTTTTACATTTTTGTAATTGAATATGATGGTTAAAACCAGTATTACAGAAAAACTTGTACACACACTTGCTGCCGTTCCATTTACATCCCAATACTTTGTAAAAAAATAATAAAGGGTAAGGCTTATTGCTATGTTGCATACAGATAACAAAAGTATCTTCTTTTTTTGTTTATAATACAAAAGAAAAGAATAAAAAAAATAAGAAATGGTCCAGAAATAATAGCCTATTACCAGATAATAATAATAATTAAGCGAAGAATAATAAACAGGATTTATAAATAGCTTATAAAAGAATGGTATGGTGATTAGCAAAAAAGCAGCCCCCGCTGTCATTACTGCCAGATAAAAAATAAATATTTTTTTTATGCTGCGGTAATCTGTCACAGGGAGCGATAGTATTAAATATATTCTGGGCATTAAATATTGCATTAAAGCAGTGCAAATGATAATAATTATGGAAGCGAAGGTACATGCTGTTGCATAAATACCCACAACATGTGTATCGCCATTATGTTTATTGGTTAAAAAAAAATTGTCAGATGAGTTGGTACAAAACACACTCCATTGCATCAGTATTATGGGCAGTGCATAAATTAGTTCCTGTTTTAAATATTTTTTTTTAATTGCTCCAAATAAGTAGCCTCTTTTAATAAAATATCTGAAAGCAACTAAAACGATAGTTAAATATGCTAAAAATATGCCAGCAACCCTTCCATACCAGCCCCATTTATAAAAGCAGATTAATAAAACAGCAAGGCCTAATTCAATTACTATTTTTACAGAATTAAAAACTAAATAATTTACTGCCTCGTTATTATTTCTTAATATGCTTAAAAGCATTTCTGTGCAAAAAATAAAAAAAGTAACAAGAGGTATCAAAAAAATAAATACCGGCGGAAAATGATACTTTACAGTAAGGGAGTTTTGAAATATAAAGAAAATGAGTATCGTAAATACAGTTACGCCAATACTCATGAAAAATCCAGTAGTAACGAAATCTTTATAGTCCTTTTTTTCAAGTTTAAAAAAATCTACAGATGCTGACTGTAAAACCCCCATCGATATGAAGGGTATTAAAAAGATCAATGACTGACTAAATAAACTTAGCAATCCGTTATCCTCCGGGGTAAGAAATTTTGGATTGGTAAAAAGTGGTATTAGTAAAAAAGATATCCCTTTTCCTAAAAAGTTAGAAATTGTATAAATACCCATTGACTTAACACTGGTATTTTTATGAAGCTTCAAAATACTCTCAAATACACCCATTAAATATAAATGTTAAAAACAAAATAATTCATATTGAAACCGAACTTCCAACTGCAATAAGTATAAAGTATGGCTGGCGCTCTAATAATTTGAATTGCATCAATCACTTTTAAATGAAAAAAAATAAACCATTTATAAAAAAGCATAGAATATTTTCTGTAAAAATTTTTGAGGGGATTAAACAAATTTTCTTATTTGATGTACTAACTCAATCGCCGCTTTAGTTTCGCCAATACCAAAACCTTTTCCGGCAATAATCTCTTCGTAACTTTTGGTGTGCAACTCAGTAAAACCTTCGCTAAATTCAAACTCATCTCCATCAATACTCAAAGTTCGGTAGGTTCGCTTACCCGAAGCTTTTATTTCGGCAGGCAGGGTATTGGCGTCTATACTCAGCATCCAGTTTATGTTAGCTTTTTCCAATACCAGGTTTCCTTTAGCGGTATCTGTGGTATGCATAGTAACATTATTTTCTTTTACCGGCCCAAAAATCCACATCAGCATATCAAAAAAATGCACGCCAATATTGGTGGCTATGCCCCCACTTTTTTGGAGGTCACCCTTCCAGCTGGTATGGTACCAATTGCCTCTGGAAGTAATGTACTGCAAGTTTACAGCATACCTCTTATTAGCCGGAGCTGCTGCAACCTTTTCCCTTAATGCAATTATTGCAGGATGCAGCCGTAATTGCAAAATGGTATAAATATTTTTACCGGTTTCTTTTTCAATTTCCAAAAGTGCATCTATATTCCATGGATTTAATACTACTGGTTTTTCGCATATAACATCGGCGCCAATGCGCAGGCCAAAGCGTATGTGTGCATCGTGTAAATAATTGGGGCTGCAAACACTTACATAATCTGTTTTAGTGCCCAGCCTTTTTTGTTTTTCTAAATGGCGGTCGAATCTTTCAAACTCTGTAAAAAAATCTGCCTGTGGAAAATAACTGTCTAATATACCCACAGAGTCATGTTTATCTAATCCTGCCAGTAAATTATTGCCCGTATCTTTTATTGCCTTCATGTGGCGTGGCGCAATGTATCCACCGGCTCCTATCAATGCAAAATTTTTCATGTATAATTTGTTTAGGGGTTTAGTGTTTAGAGGTTTAGGGTTTAGAGGTGTTGCTATTTATAAAGTATCCAAATTAAACCCCTAAACTTCTAAACTTTTCTTCTCACCGTGTTATTTTCCAATATATACTCCTGTTTACTTTCTTCGCAAACGGCAATATTATTTTCATTAAATTTTAATTTGTGTCCGTACTCACTCATCCACCCGGTTTGCCTGCCGGGGTTACCAATAATTAATGCATACGCAGGCACATCTTTTGTAACTACAGTGCCTGCGCCTATAAACGCAAAACTGCCAATGGTATTACCGCAAACTATTGTTGCATTGGCACCAATGGATGCCCCTTTTTTTATAAGCGTAGTTTTATATTCATTTTTTCGGCTAACTGCACTGCGTGGATTAATTACATTGGTAAGCACCATACTAGGACCCAAAAAAACATCATCCTCACAAACTACACCTTCGTAAATGCTTACATTATTTTGCACCCGTACATTATTGCCTAATACCACTTTTGGCGATACCACCACATTTTGCCCAAGGTTACAATTATTGCCAATTACTGCACCGGGCATAATGTGAGAGAAGTGCCAGATTTTTGTATTCTCTCCAATGATACAATTGTCGTCTATTACTGCTGTTGGGTGAGCAAAATATTTCATTAATTAAATTTTTATTCTGCAATTTTTTTTAAGTACTCGCCGTAACCGCTTTTCTTTAAATCTTCTGCTAATTTTATTAAATGTTCTTTAGTAATAAATTTCATCCGCCACGCTATCTCTTCGGGGCAGCCTATTTTTAAGCCCTGTCTTTTTTCTATCACCCTTACATATTCACTGGCATCGCTTAAAGATTCAAAAGTACCGGTATCCAACCATGCAAATCCTCTGTCGAGTACACCTACTTTTAATTTTTTCTTTTGCAGATAGTAATCATTTACGGTGGTAATTTCATATTCGCCCCGTGTACTTGGTTTAATATTTTTTGCAATATTCACCACATCGTTATCATAAAAATACAAACCAGGTACTGCGTAATTACTTTTTGGTTTACCCGGTTTTTCTTCAATACTTAAGGCGTTAAAATCTGCATCAAATTCCACCACACCATATCTTTCCGGATCGCTAACCGGGTAAGCAAAAATTACTGCCCCATCCGGGTTTACACTTTGCTGCAGTAATTTACTAAAGCCGCTGCCGTAAAAAATATTATCGCCCAATACCAATGCTACGCTATCGCTGCCAATAAATTTCTCTCCAATTACAAACGCCTGTGCCAGGCCGTTAGGTACTTCCTGCACTGCATATGCTATTGTACAGCCCCATTGGCTGCCATCACCTAATAATCTTTTAAACTGTGCCTGGTCGTCGGGTGTTGTAATTATTAAAATTTCTCTGATGCCAGCAAGCATTAAAGTACTCAACGGATAATATATCATCGGCTTATCATAAATGGGCATTAATTGTTTGCTTATTCCCATTGTAATGGGGTACAATCTTGTACCTGAGCCGCCTGCCAGTATTATTCCTTTCATTGTTTATCTTTTATGATATTGCCCTTCGTAATATTTTTGATAATTCCCAGATGTCACTTCTTCCAGCCATGCTGCATTATTCAAATACCAATCTATAGTTTTTGAAATACCTTCTTCAAATTGCAATGATGGCACCCAGCCTAATTCATTTTTTAATTTAGTGGCATCAATGGCATAGCGCAAATCGTGGCCTGCCCTGTCTTTTACATAAGTAATCAATTTTTCGGAAGTTCCTTTTTCTCTGCCTAATTTTTCATCCATCTGTTTACACAATTCTTTTACCAAATCAATATTGGTCCATTCGTTGTGGCCGCCAATATTATAAGTTTCACCAATTTTACCGTTATGAAAAATTACATCGATGGCCCTGACATGGTCTTCTGCAAAAAGCCAGTCTCTTGTATTTTCTCCTTTGCCATAAATTGGGAGCGGTTTATTATTGATGATGTTGAAAATACAAAGTGGTATTAATTTTTCGGGAAAATGAAAAGGGCCGTAATTATTACTGCAGTTGCTGATTTTTACCGGCATTTTATAAGTATGGTAAAATGCACGAACTATATGATCGGACGAG
>NZ_JANMUN010000221.1:0-3596 GCF_031391665.1 Ferruginibacter sp. | reverse complement strand
CCACTATGCTTAGCGAAGCAAACGCTTTAAAAGCAATTGCAGACGGTGTAGCAAAAAAAGGCTGGTAAATTTTTCATTTAAGTTTAATAACCACATTAAAAAGAGGCTGTTTTTTAAAACAGCCTCTTTTATTTTTATTCTATCCAAAAAGTATTAGTTTCTGATTACCCTGAAACTTGATACGCCATTATTGCCTTTAACAATAATTGTATAAACCCCTGCGGCAAATTCTTTTAAACTTACCTGTTGCTTTCCTGGCTGCAACTTATTGTTTTCAAAAACTATTTGCCCGCTGCCATTAACAACAGTTAATTTGCTTTCAGCAAAATTTTGTGGCAATGAAATGGTTACTGCATCGGATGTAATAGTTGGATACACCTGTATTTGTTTTTTACCGCAGCTTACATTAATATTTTTAGAAGCGGTGTACACTACGCTGCCGTTAATATTTTCCGACATTACCCTGTAAATATTACTGCCCTCAAAAGCTTTTGCATCGGTAAAATAATAATTGGATACAACGCTTGATTGCTTTGGTAAACACTCATACACTATTTCCCATTTACCATTAACCAGTTTTTGTAAATAGTATTTTTTTATCGAACCTTCTGCATCAGCTGCCCATTTAATGGCTACTTCGCAAGATGAGTTTACATAGCCGTCAAAACTGTTAAGCAATATTGGCAAAGCAGATGCTTCGGATGCAAAAGTAAAAGGGCTGTAACTGTTTACCATTATGCTGGTAACCGAGCCTGTTACTGTATTACCAGTTCCAACGCCACCCTCACTTATCCAGCTGGCACCTGTAAAATGCCCTACTCTTAAACCGGCAGGTATGGTATGGTTTAATGGATTTCGGGCATCGTTCCATTTAAGGGTAATGTTAGCGCCTGATGCCCCCGATGTTCTGTCTAGTGTCCAGTATTCTTTATCAAACACACTTACCAACGGTGCTGTTACAGCTAAAGAAGAATAACCTGCACCAAAATATTTGCATTGAAAAACTGAGGTTGTACTTAAATTATCAATATCTAAATCGGCTTTTAAAGTGCCATTACCAATGGGATACGTAAAATTGGTATTGCCTTCTTTTGAGCAGTAACCAATAATATGTTTATCATCGCCATAACCGGTATAAGTACTGTTAGCCCTGAAATATACATCCTGTAAAGCAGTGCCGCTGGTTACTTTGCCATTTACAAAACTTAAATTGCCACCGGTGCCGTCGCCCACTTCCACCCTGTTTTGCAGTGTAATATTATTGGTGTTGTCAACTATCCAGTTGTACGTTCTAAAAGGGCTGCTGCCCGAAACAATTTGTGTTACCGAACCATCCGTCCACAGTTTGCCGGTAATGATGGCCATGTTAACTTCATCATTAATTAAGCCCTGCCTTACAAATAAATTGCCGGCAATATTTTGTAAAGCAGCGCCTGCATTGTTATATAAAGCGCCGCTGATAAAAACAGTATCCGCAGGTGTCGTTATAAACAATTGGCCCGAGTTGTATAAATTGGTTTGGGCATTCAGGGTACTGTTTACCGTAAACAATCCCAAAAAATATAATAAATATTTCATTTTTTAAATTTAGAAGTGAGTGATGTTGCAAATGTTATTAATCGATAGAAACGCCTGCACTTGCATAACCATCAACACTTGTAATTAAAGAAACGCCTGCTGCAGTAGTAGAAAACACTAATAAAAATCTTGATTGTGCTGTTACCGGAATAGATAAGCCATTAAGAATACCCGAACTGGTTGTACCTAAACTTAAAATACCTGTTAATGCAGGAGTAAGGGTTACTACAGCACCAGGTACCGGCGAAAAATTATTACTGCTGATACTGTTGCTTTGATAAAGCTGTGCCCTAACTGTTACGGTTGTACCAATTAATGATAAAGCAGCAGTGGTAGAAAAGAAAGCACTTAAAGATTTAATGGTACCATTTCTTGGAACTGTAAAACCAAAATTTATGTTTATGCCTGTACCACCGGTTACATCAATAGAGCCGGATGATAATGCAATACCAGATAATGAATTACCAAAACCAACCATAGCACCTGTACCAGCCAAACCACCTGCAATTGTGGTTAATGTAACGGGTAAGCTTGATGCATAAGGAATAATAGTTGATGTATTTACATTAGGAACATTAATAGGGTTAATGCTGCGCCAGTTACCATTGCTGTAAATAAATTCGCCAGCCTGACCGCTGGGTACCGTTATTGAATTTAAAATACTGCCAAAGCCACCAACAGTATTATTAAATATAATTAAGCGCTGGCCTGCATTAGGTGCAGCCGGTGCAGATATACTTATTGAACCTGTAGCTGTACCAATTAATTGTACTAAAGAGGTGTTAGCAGGTACAGTTGCTGAGTTAGAACTTACAGTAACTTCTGTTTCCCTGTTAGTAATGGCTCCGTTTACATCTAAAGTAGTACCGGGTGTTGTTGTACCAATACCAACCTGTGCAATGGAGGTAAAAGATTTTAAAATAAACAGGCAAAGGATAATTTTTTTCATTGTTAGGATTTTAATTTTTTTAAGTTAGATAATGTGTAAATGTGAAAGCGGAACGGGTAGGTTTTTTTTATATTGCCTAAAATTTAAAATGTAGTAGAAGTTCTATACTTAAAGTAAATTTATATACCCGATGCAGGCAGGGAAAGACTTTTTTAAATAAATCTTTTATTTGCGTTAAGCAGAACGGTATCTGCCTTTTATAATTTATAAATTAGCTGATTATTATATCGGCTTCGGTACTAATTATTAATTAAAACCCAATCATTTTCCCTGTCTTAAAAAAAATCAGCGCCAACAGCTTAAATAAATTTAATTTTATAGGGTGATAACTGCTTTAGTAAAACAAATTTTATGTTTACTGCTGATAATAACTATCAGCCCGAACACGCTGGCACAATACACCCTTAATGGCAGTGCTACACAGGATGCCTGTAATGAATATACCTTAACACGTGCAGTAAATAATCAAAGTGGTTCTGTGTGGAACAATAATAAAATCAATCTTAGTCAGTCTTTCAATTTTAATTTTGATGTTTTTCTGGGGGCTTCCAGCAGCCCCGGTGCAGATGGAATTGTATTTGTATTGCAACCTATAAGTACCAGTGTGGGAACTACCGGAGGAGGGCTGGGGTATGAAGGTGTTACACCGGCAGTAGGTGTTACCATTGATACCTGGCAAAATTTTAATAATAACGACCCTGTGTTTGATCATATCGCCATACAGTTAAATGGCGACCTTAACCATAATACCGCAAATAATATTGCAGGGCCTGTTCCTGCATCAATTTTGAGCGGTACCGATAATATTGAAGATAGTAGCTGGCATTCGCTCCGTATTGAGTGGAATGCTGTTACCAAAACATTATCGGCTTATATTGATGGCGTTTTAAAGGTTACTGCAACAAAAGATTTTGTAACAGATATTTTTGCAGGAGATCCATTGGTGTATTGGGGCTTTACCGGCAGTACTGGCGGAGAAAATAATCTTCAAAAATTTAAAACAGCATTAAACCCTTCTTTTAGTTTTAGTCCTGCACAAAAAAGATGTATTAATGAACCGGTAACTTTT
>NZ_JANMUN010000032.1:0-38541 GCF_031391665.1 Ferruginibacter sp. | reverse complement strand
ACTGTCAACATAATCCGAACTGGAATTACAACTGGTAATTAATCCTGCTGCAGTAACGATAACAAAAAATGACTGAATGGATTTTTTCATAACTATTGTTGTTTCGTTAACAAGTTTTCAAATTCAATGCCGTTAATTTTTTATGTGCCTAAAATATTGTTTTAAACAATAAACGGGATTTTTTTTCTCACAGTGAGGAATTTAATCAACAAAAAGCTAAAAGGGCTAAAATGTTTAACCGTATTTGCTCATTTAAGAGTAAATAATTATCTTAACTTTTATAACGTTAATTAAAATGACCAATCAAACAACATCATCAACAAAAACTTATGCGGCAATTGGTGCTGTTATTGGATGGGTTGCCTTATTACTCCAGCTTTACCTGATTATTGCAAACCGTGTGGCATCTGTGCCCGAAACCATTATTCGATATTTTAGTTTTTTCACCATACTAACTAATATACTTGTTGCTGTCAGTTTTACCCAGGTGTATTTAAAAGGTATAACAGACAAGGGTAATTTTTTTACAAGGCCAAAAATTTTAACTGCCATTGCAGTTTATATTACCATTGTTGGATTAATATACAATCTTATTTTACGTTTTCTTTGGGCTCCTGTTGGAATGGCAAAACTTGTTGATGAATTATTGCATACGCTTATTCCTGTTGCCTATATTTTATTCTGGGTAAAATTTGTGCCTAAGCAATATATGGAATGGAGAAATGTTTTACCCTGGACAATTTATCCTTTAGTGTATTTAGGATATACGCTTTTACGTGGCCCTTCAGCACAATGGTATCCGTATCCTTTTGTAGATGTTATTTCATTGGGTTACAATAAGGTGCTTGTTAATAGTGCTATGGTATGTGCCGTATTTATATTCTTTTCTTTTTTATTTATTGGCATTGCAAAAATGATGAGTAAGCCTTCTGCTTAAAATGAATTATATTGTATAGAATAAATAATTATGGAAATACAAAAAGATATTCGCCTTGCAGTTTTAATTGATGCCGATAATGTGCCTTACAGCAATGTAAAAGGTGTAATGGAAGAAATTGCCAAATACGGCACGCCCACTTTTAAACGTATTTATGGCGACTGGACAAAGCCCACCGTTAGTGGCTGGAAAAATGTGCTGTTAGAAAATGCCATCACACCCATTCAGCAATACAGTTATACCAGCGGCAAAAACAGCAGCGACAGTGCACTGATTATTGATGCCATGGATATTTTATACTCCGGCAAAGCAGATGGCTTTTGCATTGTAAGCAGCGACAGCGATTTTACACGCCTTGCCACAAGATTAAGAGAAGCCGGCATGAAAGTTTTTGGCATTGGTCAAAAGAAAACGCCGAACGCTTTTATTGTGGCCTGCGATAAATTTATTTACATGGAAATTATTCCTGTATTTGAAGCAGAACCTGAAGAAACAACAACTGCTGCAAAAACAAAAACCGCCATTCCCAAACCAAAAGCTTTAGTTGATAAATTGAACAAGGAAACTTTGAAATTAATTTCCCACACTATTAATGATCTGGCCGATGAAAATGGCTGGGCATTTTTAGGGGATGTAGGTAATTTGGTAATGAAAAAGCAACCCAACTTCGATCCGAGAAATTATGGCTTTCAAAAATTAACACCACTAATAAAATCTTTACCGCAATTTGAAATTGATAAAAGAGAAACGGATAAGGCGGGGATAAAGTTGGTGTATATCAGGAATAAGGAATAAACTGTCAGCTCTTTTTAAACAGACTAAGTTATAATGGCTAAAATTGCAGAAAAAGAAAGTAATATGCAGAAAAGAAATTTTTTCGATTATTTCACTGAAGTTATTGGATGGATTCAAATTGTTGCTTCCCCTCTTTTACTAACAGGAATACCTGGCTTTTTGATATACATTTCTAATCCTACTATAACAAGACTTATTATCGGTATTGCAATTACTTTAATTGGTCTTGTTGCAGGAATAATTTTTGCTACAAAAATTTGGAAAAAAGAGGAACAATAAATTTCATTTCCAGAGTTTCAGCCACTCCTGAATTAGACAATATTGAGAAAGAATGATAAAGAAAAATAATTTTGCTTAAGAGGAATTCACGTCTCACTACTCACGCCTCACGTTTCTCCCTGCTCCCATCATACAACTCATACTCCAGCAACCTGCAATCAATCTTACTCGTATAAAATTCAATTCTTATTTTTGGTTTAAGGCCAATTTTTTTTGCCAGTTCTAAATTGCCTGTAAAAATATAACCAGTATAGCCCTTACATTTTTTCTTTAAAAAATCGCCAATGCGTTTATAAGTAATTTCCAGTTCGGCTTCCACACCTAAGCGGTCGCCGTACTCCGGGTTAAAATATACCATGCCATTTTCATTCTCCATCAATTGTGTTTCTTCAAAATCGCAAACAGCAAACTCAATCATTTCTTCCACGCCTGCAATGCCTGCATTTATTTTTGAAATGTTTACCGCATCTTCACTAATGTCAGTTGCAATAATTTTTAATTCCGGTACATCAGTAACCTGCTCTTCTAATATCTTAAATTCATTCAAATAAAATTGCTCTTCATAATTTACCAAATGCATAAAAGCATAATTATGGCGCAGCAAACCTGGTTTTCTATTGGTAGCTAATAAAGCTGCTTCAATAGCAACTGTGCCCGAGCCGCACATCGGATTAATGAAAGCCGATTTTCTATCCCAGCGGCTGGCCAGCAAAGTGGCTGCAGCAAGGCTTTCCAGCATGGGTGCTTTGCCGGGTATTTTTCTGTAGCCATGTTTGCTTAAAGTTTCTCCTGACGTATCAATAAATAATTCTGCAATGGCTTCTTTCCAGTATAAATGAATAACGGTTTTATTTAACTCCGGCCCGCTGTTGGGGCGCTGCCCGGTTTTTTCTCTAAACCTGTCCACAATGGCATCTTTCACTTTTACATTGGCAAATAAATTATTGGTGATGGTTTCATTATCTACATTGCTGGTAATACTAAAATAACCTTCCGCAGGAATAATGTTTTCCCATTCAAAATCTAATAGCGTTTTGTACAATGCATCGGCATTAACTGCTGTAAATTCTTTTACCGAAAACAACACCTGGCTGGCACAACGTAAATTCAAATTCAGTTTAATACAATCATGCAAATTTCCTTTTAACTCCACTCCTGTTTTAAAAATACGTTCGGGCTTAAAACCTAAAGCCTCCACTTCTATTTGTAAATAAGGCGAAAGGCGGTTGCTGCAGGTAATAATAATACGGCTGTTGGTTTCAAAAATTTGCATGTGCAAACTTAAAACTTATAACCTATAACTTATAACTTTGCTTTTATGCTAACAATAAGTAACCGTGGCCTGCAAATGCCCGCCTCTCCCATTCGTAAGCTGGTGCCTTATGCCGAAGCGGCAAAAAAGAAAGGCACCAAAGTGTATCATTTAAATATTGGCCAACCCGATATTGAAACACCCAAACAATGTTTGGATGCAGTGCGCCATGCCGATTTTAAAGTGCTTGAATACAGTCACAGTGCAGGCAACGAAAGCTACCGTAAAAAGTTAACGCAGTATTATAAAAAATGTGGCATAAATGTTACGGCAGAACAAATTATTATTACTACCGGCGGAAGTGAGGCGATCATTTTTGGTTTTATGGCTTGCATGGATGCAGGCGATGAAGTAATTATTCCTGAACCATTTTATGCCAACTACAATGGCTTTGCTGTAGAAGCTGGTGTAACGGTAATACCTATTACATCTTCTATTGAAAATGGATTTGCATTACCACCCATTGAAGAATTTGAAAAAGCCATTACACCAAAAACAAAAGGCATTGTTATTTGCAATCCTAATAATCCCACCGGTTATTTATACAGCGCTGCCGAAATGGAAGTGCTGAAGCAGATCATCATCAAACACAACTTATATTTATTTGCAGATGAGGCTTACCGTGAGTTTTGTTATGAAGGTACCCACACCAGCGCCATGCATTTAACGGGTGTGGATGATAATGTTATTTTGATGGACACCATCAGTAAAAGATACAGTGCCTGTGGCGGACGCATTGGAGCTTTTGTTACAAAAAATAAAAATCTTTTAGCGGCCACCATGAAATTTGCGCAGGCAAGATTAAGCCCGCCATCGTTTGCACAAATTTTAGGCGAAGCAGCAGTTGATTTACCCGATGATTATTTTGATACTACCAAAGCAGAATATAAATTACGCAGGGATACTATTGTAAAAAGATTAAATAAAATTCCCGGTGTTTTTTGCCCCAACCCCGGCGGCGCATTTTATGCCATGGCAAAATTACCTATTGATGATAGTGATACTTTTTGTCAATGGTTGTTAGAATCTTTTAGTTACAACAACAAAACGGTAATGCTTGCACCGGCTACAGGTTTTTATGGCACACCAGGCTTAGGCAAACAGGAAGTGCGTTTGGCGTATGTACTAAATACCAATGATATTAATGCCGCAATGGATTGTTTGGAAAAAGCGCTGGAAGAATATCCGGGAAGGGTGTAAGTGTTTTGCCATTTCGATCCCGATTTTTAAGGGGAAGAAATCTGCTGATTAATATTACAATGATGATGTTACAGGCAGTGGTTCATTGGTCATCATCGTTGTGTCACTCACTTGTACTGCATACCGCTATTGAACTTTTACCTAAGCGTAGTAGATTTATCAGATGCCAAAATATTGGCAAAAATTAAAATAAAAACAGCTATACTTTTTAAAGCCAATATTAAATCTTGCCAATGGATAAAAAAATAATTTTAATCTACTTATTTACTATAATTTTTGTAACTGGTTTCTCCCAGGATAAATCAAAGAGTGATTCAAGTATTTTTGCAAAAGGGATTCATCTTGAAAATTTTGATTACACTTTTCCCTGGATTTTTTATATGAAAGAAATTACAGAAAAAGGCTTTAAAAATTTAAATATTATTAAGAAAAATCGTTTACGGGTAAATATAAAATTTGATTCTGCTATCTTTTTAAACGGGATATTACTTGATAAAGTAGTTATTGCGGGGATTAAAAAGAAAGATGAAGATAAATATGAAATAATTGAATTTAGAAGTATTGTAGATACAGATGGACTAGAACGTGTTGCGAAATATTTTAATTACAAGTGGAAAGGATGGAAAACAATTAGAGGTGACAGTCCATATTATCAAATGTTATTGCAAAAAAATAAAAAATACAATTATATAATTATTCGTAAGTTTTCTCTTTAATAAGATGATTACAAGTCATTTTACCCCAGCCCACCCGCTACCGCCATACATATTATGCACTGCAGAAAAATTATTAATCTTTTACCTAAGTGTAGATGGAAGCGAATGTTTGATGAAGAGAGGAAACAAGGCATAAGAAATAAAAAATATTTTAAGGAAAACGTTTTTTAAATTCTTCCTTAACTTTTTCTAAATGCGCAATAAATTCTTTAGCTCCTTTTGTTGCATCGTAACCATAGCCACCCTGCACTAATAATTTTCCATCGCCATCTGTAAAAACATAATTGGGTTGGCCACTTGCCTGTATTAATTCTGCCTGCAGGTCTTCATTTTTATCCCCCACAGTTTCAATAGTTGAATTAAGTAACTTAGAAAATCTTTTTTCATTATCAGGTAATTCTTCATTGTAATCACAAAATAATGAAGCTACAATAAAATCATTTTTCATGCTTTGCCCAACAGCATTATCAATCCATATTTTAGATTCAAACTCACGGCAATTAACACACTGTATGCCGGTAAAATCCAGCATAACTGGTTTCTTTAAAATTTTTGCAGCTGCCAATGCTTCGTTGTAATCGTAATAAACAGTAAGGTTATTTTGTATTGCAGCAAGTGGCTCGTACTTTTTTAATTTACCCACATACTTTTGCGGAGGAGTTGCAGCACTCTTTGTTTCACCGACGGAAACTGAATTACCTCCGCCGCCGTTAGCAATAAAATCCTGCGTACCCATTGGCGGCACAAATGCAGAAACTGCTTTAAGCGGTGCACCCCAAAGCCCCGGCACTAAATACAATGCAAAAGATAAAGATGCAATAGCCAGCATTAATCTAGATACAGAAACATAAGGCAGTCCAAAATCATTTTTAGCAGATTCGCTGTCGTGTTTAAATTTAATTTTTCCTAAAAGGTAAATTCCTAATAACACAAAAATTACCACCCATAAAACAATAAATACTTCACGGTCTAAAATACGCCAGCCTTTATCTAAATCGGCATTGCTTAAAAACTTTAATGCCAATGCTAATTCTAAAAATCCCAGCACTACTTTTAAAGCATTTTGCCAGCCACCACTTTTACCGAGGCTGCTTAACAATGCCGGAAAAAAAGCAAATACAGCAAACGGTAATGCCAGCCCCAAACCAAAACCCAGCATTCCCACAATGGGCGCCAGTTTACCAGCCGCAGTTGAAAGGCCTAATAAAGAAGCCACAAAATTTCCGGTGCAACTGAACGATACCACCACCAGTGTTAATGCCATAAAGAAAATTCCGGAATAACTTCCAATGCCTGCTTTACTGTCAATTTTATTTGACCATGAAGAAGGTAAATTAATTTCAAAAGCTCCTAAAAATGAAATCCCAAAAAGTACAAATAGTGCAAAAAGAAAAACATTAAATATCCAGTTAGTAGATAAATTATTTAAAGCATTTTTAGGCAATACAGTTGCAACTAATGCGCCAACGATTGTATAAATAAGTATGATGCAAAAAGAATAGAATAAAGCATTGAACTTTCCCTGTGCTTTAGTTTTACTTCGCTTAGTAAAAAAACTAACAGTGATTGGAACCAATGCATAAACACAGGGTGTTAAAAAACCTATCAGCCCGGCTGCAATGCCTGCAAATAATAAACCCCACAATGATCCGGAATTTATTTTACTGTTACCTGCATCGGCAATTGTTGCATTATCATTTGCATCAGATGTGTTATATTGAAACTGCATAGAAATACGCTGCTCACCAGATTCTACACTTTCTCCTTTTTTATAATAGTAATTTATATTGCCAATAATACGGATGCTGTCGCCTTTATTTAATTGTATTTTTTGCAGCCATTCAACTGAATCGGTGAAGTATTTTATTGTGGCATTATTTAATGCTGCATCGGTGGTGGTTTTTAAAACCCCATTCTCTTTTATACTGTCTTTTAAAAATATTTTTGCCGCAGTGTCAAAACTAATAACCGTATTTACAGGTAAATCGTCTGCAATTTTTTGGATAGAGAAAAGTTGAACTCCGGCCGCTGGCTTTGCAGTTATTTTTAATTGGTATTCCCCGTTGCCGGTTTTTACTTTATCAAAACTAAACTGCACAGGTTGTTTATCCTGTGCAGTTGAAAAAAGCGATAGAAAAATTAAGTTTACAAAAAGCAGCAGCCTGTACTTTATCATTTTTTAAATTTAGCTTTTCAATTTAATGCGATATTGAATTTTTCGGTAGTAGGTGGCATACAGGTCCTGTCATTACAAATCATAGATTCTATTTCGCCACTTACATTTGTTTTTATTTTACCCTTAACGGTAACAATTTGCACAAAATCAACCTTACCCTGAAAGTATTTTACATTCACTTTAAAATTATTATCAAAATAATTTACCAATTTACCTGTTTCTTTTACCTTTCCCGATCTGCCAACAAGTGCATTAGTATTAAACTTAAATGTGGTAGGTACAGGGCCGCCATCGGGAGTATTTTGAGAATAGATATGCCATCCAACAGGAGGAGTAGCAATCATGTGTAATTCGTATTTATTACCTGCTAATTTTTTGGCAGAATAGGTCCAGGTAATTTTTGTTCCCTGTGCATTAACCACTCCAATAAACATCACCAGTACAATTGCAAAAAATATTTTTTTCATTTTTTATTTTTATTATACAAAATTATCAATAAGACCTTTAATAACCTTTCGGGTATTGTACACTTACACCTTTTAACATTAATTTATTCCAAACAGGTGATTGAATACATTTTTTCCGTCTTCATTATTTAATATACTGCTGGTGGCTCTTTCAGGATGTGGCATCATACCATATACGTTTCTTTCCTTATTACAGATTCCTGCAATGTTGTGTATTGCACCGTTAGGATTAGCTTCTTTTGTTATTTTCCCTGCTTCATCGCAATAGCGGTAAATGATCTGGCGGTGCATTTCCAGTTCTTCCAATGTTTTATCGTTGGCAAAATAGCGACCCTCGCCATGTGCCACCGGTATTTGTAAGGGTTGGCAACCTGCAGCAGCGGCTTCTTTTATATAAACGTTTTTGCACACAAATTGTTGCTGGCTGTTGCGTAATAATACACCGGGCAACAATCCGCTTTCGCATAAAATTTGAAAGCCATTACAAACACCTAAAACTTTACCACCTTTATTGGCAAACTCTATTACGCTTTGCATCATGGGGCTAAAACGGGCAATAGCGCCGCAGCGCAAATAATCGCCGTAGCTAAAACCACCGGGCAGTACAATACAATCATCTGTGGTAAACATGCTAAGGTCTTTATCTTTATGCCAAAGCTGAATTACCTGCTGCTGCAAATCGTTTTTAAGCGATTCCATCATATCTCTGTCGCAATTACTGCCGGGAAAAACTACTACGCCAAACTTCATGTACTGATATATTTAAGTTACAAATGTAAAACAATATCGAATATCGAATTTACGAATGTGGAATGTTTGGAAATACAATTGCTTTAAACTTACAACTACTTAAGATTTGAGTTACATCCGATATTCGCCATTTACAAATTCAAAATTTTTTAATGCACAAAATAGCTGATGGCAATTACAAAAGCCACCATTATCCAGTGCAGCGCCAGCGGAATTGTTTTTTTGACAGGGTACAAAAATGCTGCTCCCAAAAGTGCAGAGAGCGGCACAGCACATAAAATCCAGTATTCGAAAGCGTGGGTGGCATTTATAAATGGTACAAAAACGGCTACCACAATGTATAAAAAAATAAGGCTCCAGCTTTTACGTGCTTGTATTAATTGCCGCCTGAAATTTTGCTGTACATAAAACAGCCCTGCAACTGCTGTAATTATTACAGTAATTATAGCAACCAGCGACCAGGTAGTTTGATTAAATTTTGGGCTGGTAACTGCAAAGCCTGGAAACTGGTAGCCTTTTAAATTGTCGGTTAAAAACGCAATAGCCAGTAAAAAATAATAAGGGGTGATGATGCCAAGCAAAGCTATTAACCACTCCGATAATATAAAGGGCCGTATTAATGCTAAGCCAAAAATAATTAATGCTGCAAATGCCAGCGATGGAAAATAAAAAAATGTACAAATGCCTATGGCAAAACCAATATTAAAAAGTGAAGTTTTAGGGCTTGTATCATTGTACAAACCACTCATACGTGCCCAAACCCAAATTAAAAGTGAGTTGATTATTAGCGGCGCCGAAAGCATATTCCATTCTGCAAATAAAGAAGTAACCAGCATATAGCTCATGCCTGTTAAGTAATTATTTTTTTGCATCAACCTTAAATCGTTGGCTAATTTATTAAATGAAACGGCCTGGCTGTACAATAAAACAAAAGCTATTACGCCATAAATTATGGGAAAGGCAGTTCCAAACGGTTGTACCCATTTTAATAAAGCTTTGTATAAAAATCCATCTGTTTGCTGTGGCTGCGGAATGGCGGGATGCAAGAATACAGGCAGCTTAAGCAATATGCCATAAACAAGCAACAAAAAAGTATTGTAAGGATTGTTGGCTTTAAAAGTGCCTGTCACAAATAATTAATTAATGAATAATGCTTTGCAAAGGTGGTTAATTATTACAATCAATAAAAAGATTTTTTTGCTGGCACTTAATCTATTGAAAATCTACTTTGGCAAAACAAATAAAACTTCTGTAGGTACAGGGTATAATTACCTGATTGGCTCCAACCTGTTTGCTTAACCTCGTCATAAACTGGTAGCCTCTTTCCTGGCTTTTTAAAGTAGGATTACGGGTTAACTGGCCCGTGGGTGAAATACTCTGGTTGGCAATTATTTGATTCCTGTTTTTATCATCATTAAATAAAAAATGTATTTCGCCGCCCCTGTTTATGGTAGAGAATGACAAAAAATTATCATTATCGTCATCAAACTGATCTTTATGAATTATTTTACTCCATTCTATTTTACCATTTTTATCGGCACTTATTATTAAAATGTTGGCATAGTAATACCTGGTGCTTTGATTATTATTATTAAAACTGCTTAATGGCCGGTAATAACCATAATAAGGGTTGTAATAATAATTGGAGTAAGGGCTGTAATAATAATTGTTCAAATAATCCCAACGGTTCCATTGATTGTTACCGCTGCCTCTTCCCTGGCTCGAAAAATCTTCGGCAGTAAGTAAAAAGCCGCCATCTTTTTTTACTACAACCTGGCGTATAAATAAATCATCAAGTGCAAAACGCAACTGGCCCGATGTTTTTACTTCGTTTCTTAAAGAATCGCCTAACTCCACAAAACCCTGTGCCAAATTGTTGTTGTTTTTTTTATCCCAAATGCTGGTAAAAAGCCCTTCTATACTGCCCCGGTTTTTTTTAAAATAAAAAGAGTTGATGATGTAGCGCTTATTCAGGTTATCTACTTTTAATTTTACCTCGTCAATATAATTTTTATTAAGATCGATAGTATTATAAGCAAGGGTATCCTGCTGCGCCTGCTTTATTACAAGGCTTAAGCTATTGCTGTTATCCCTGTTACCGCTATGGCTGTCTTTTGTAAAAACAAAATTGCCTTCGTTATCCACTAAAAAGTTATCGTAGTTATCCCTCCGCTCTTCAAACGCAAGTGCCTGCCTGTTTTTGTTAGCAATTAATTTTAAATCGCTGTTAAACAAAAGGGTTACTATATTAAACTTGTCGTTTTTTTTATGAATTTTAAACACCATTATTTTTTGTTTATCCTCGCTGTTAATGGTGGTGTAAATTTTATTATCGGCCAGTATAGATATTTGTGTAGTATCCAGTTCAATGGGGTCTGATATTTTTTTTGCATTACCATCCATTTTAACAGCCATACAGTGTAAAATGTTTTTTTTCTGATACTGATAAATCATATAAAAATGATCAGGGTAAATAACAAAGTCTACATTAAAAGTTTTATCAGGTATAAAATCGAGTTTAATGGTTTCCTTTATCTTCATATCATCGCCAAAAATATTGATCTTATGGCGCCAGCGTATGTTTTTATACACTAAAAAGTTGCCATTCATTTTACCGATAATTTCAAAATTAATATCCCTGCTGTCTTCCTGCTCAAAATCGGAATAGGTTACCCGCTGGCTGAGTACCGCCGCCGGTAGTATTAAAAAAACTATGATACTAAAAATTAAATTTTTCATCAGAAGAATCTTTACATTAAAATTACGAATTAAAAGTCAATAGCGTTAAATTACATGAGGTAAGCCAATACTACCCATCAAATCTATTATTCAAACATTTATCCCAAAATTGTAAACAAGATGTGAAATATTTTGTTTTTACACAAACCACAAAATTATTTTATTAATGCAAACAGTATTAATCAGCGGCGGCACAGGGTTATTGGGCAAAGCCTTAACCAAACATTTAACAGCAAAAGGTTACGGTGTAATAATACTAAGCAGGCAGTTGCCGGCTGCTAACGGCCAGTTGCCCGGCACTAATATCAGTTATGCAAAATGGGATGTAAAGCAGCAGCAAATGGATATTGAAGCTTTGCAAAAAGCCGATTATATTATTCACCTTGCAGGTGCGGGGGTAATGGAAAAAAAATGGACCGAAGAATATAAAAAAGAAATTGTAAGCAGCAGAACAGAAAGTGCAAAATTGATAGTAGAAAGTTTAAAACAAAACCCCAATAAAGTTAAAGCAGTTATTAGTGCCAGCGCTATTGGTTATTATGGCGAAGATAAAAACGATGGTAAATTTTTTACAGAAGATGACCCGGCTGATGATAATTTTTTAGGCGAAACCTGCAAACTTTGGGAAGAAAGTATAACACCGGTAACTGCTTTAAACAAAAGATTGGTAAAATTAAGAATTGGTATTGTATTGAGTAAAAATGGCGGGGCATTAAAAGAATTTATTACACCACTTAAAATGGGTGTTGCAGCAATTTTAGGTAATGGCAAACAAATGATAAGCTGGATACATATTGATGATTTGTGCAGGTTATTTTTATTTGCTGTAGAAAACGAAAAGATAAATGGTGTTTACAATGCCGTAGCCCCTGCCGCGGTAAATAATAAAACATTAACACTTACCCTTGCAAAAAAAATGAAGCGTTTATTTTACATTCCCTTTTATGTGCCGGTTTTGATTTTAAAAATAATGTTGGGCAACAGAAGTATAGAAATATTAAAAAGTGCAACCGTTAGCTGTAAAAAAATTATAGCTGCCGGTTTTGATTTTAAATTTGAAAACATTGAAACAGCATTGGAAGATATAGTGAAACATTAAAGATCCGATTTAACGAATTTTTTTGTAGCCCAAAAATAAAACAGCGCCAGGTAAGCAGCAGCCAGCACCCACACCAGCCAGGTAATATCTTGCGGCATAATTGCTTTGCTCATCGATTTTACTGCGTTATCAGGAAATTCCAGTAAACCGTCTACAGCATTTAAAGGCAAATAATCACCTATATTGCCTAAGTCGGTACTTTTTTCTCTTTTTAAATATATACTCAGGCCCCACAACAACTGGCTTATAAAATTTTCGGCACCCATATAAATAAACAACAGGCCAATTGCAAAACCGGTACGTTTTATTAATACAGCAATAAGCACCGCAAACAAATTATAGGTAATGGCTTTTAAAAAAAAGTAGCCCACATTGGCAATACCAGCAAAAGAAAAAGAAGTACCGGAAGACCAACCAAATACCAGTGCTGTAAAAAAAACCAGCACTGTTGATACTAACGCAAAAATTAAGGCCAGCATTATTTTTATACCAATAAACTGCTGGCGTGTCAGCCCATCAATTATATTTTGACGGTGTGTTTTAAAACCAAATTCATTAGTTATTAAAATAGCCAGCAGCATGGCTGGTAAAAGCAAAATACAGCCTGATGCATAGCTGGTGGTATGCCACGTCATAGCAAAGCTGTAAGGCGGTGTAAAAGAAACCATACCGGCAGCTGGTACCTGCTGCACCACTTCCCTGTTTATAATATATACCACGTAATTTGTTACAATAACCCCTAAACCAAAAAATATAGCCAGCACTTTAAATGCGGTATAATTTTTAAGTTTCATCCATTCAATTTTTAATAACTCAACCATAGTATTATAATTTTACTTTTCGCTTTTAGTACCTGTTATTTCTAAAAATCTTTTTTCAAGAGATTTACGTTTTACATAAAGTTTATTCAGCACAATACCTTTTTCAAAACACCAGCGATTTACCTGGGCTGCAGTTAGGGTATCGTCGCATATCAATTCTATACCAGCGTCTGTAACAGATGCACTTTTCAATCCCTGCATTTGTTGTATAATGGCGAGCAAGCTATCATTGTCATCTGAAGCAATCTCCATTAAAACCGTTGTATCATCTTCTCCTAAATGCATTACTTCTTTTACCGAACCAACCGTTTTTAAAACTCCTTTTTGAATAATGGCCACATGTGTACAAACTTTTTCCACTTCATCCAGAATATGGCTGGCCATAATAATGGTTTTGCCTTTGCGGTTCAGTTCTTTTATCAATTCCCGTATCTCTGCAATACCAGCGGGGTCAAGGCCGTTAGTAGGTTCATCAAAAACTAAAATATCAGGGTTGCCTAACAAAGCTGCAGCAATGGCCAGCCGCTGTTTCATACCTAAAGAAAAAGTGCTGAATTTTGAATCTTTGCGCTGGTAAAGGTTTACGATCTTCAGCACATGCTCAATATCTTCTTCTCCCCTGCCTTTTATCCTGGCTGCAATTTTTAAATTTCTTTCGGCACTTAAATAATGATAAAAATTTGGTGTTTCTAAAAGTGTACCTATTTTTTTTCTTTGTGCTGCAGTACTGCTTTGCTCACCCATCCATGAAAAGGTACCGCCGCTTGCTTTTAATACATCCATTACAATACCCAGTAAAGTAGTTTTACCGCTGCCGTTGGGGCCAAGTATTCCAAAAACAGTTTGTTGCGGCACATCAAAACTTACGTTTTGCAAAGCTTGTATTTTGCCGTAATTTTTAGAAAGGTCTTTAATAGAAAGAACAGCCATAGCTAATTATTATTATTGGGTTTGAAGATAAGGGATTTTTATTTTGAAAAAAGGTATGAATATTATCAGCGGTAGTTATTGCAAATGTTTATTATGCCATATTGAAGAAAAGCCACCCAATACCGCAAAGCCATTTTTATTAAAACTAAGTTTATGCAATTTCAGATCATCAACATCCTGCTGCAAAACTTTTCTTGTAAATGGATTTAGTGTGCCGCCATCTTCGCCGGGTGCAACATTGGAGTAGTATTGAAAATCTGGATCAACCCATGTACCTCTCGGATACATAATGCCCGGTGTTCCTCTTCCCCGTATATCTAATTCATCGGGGTGATCGAGGCCCAAAGTATGTCCAAACTCATGCGCTGCGGTGGTGGAATTATTCAACAAATTTTCTAATTTAAAATAACCTGTGTTACTGTTTAATCCATCTACAAAAGAAATATTACCCGAAGCATATTCTTCTATCCTGAAATAATTATTGCTTGGGTTTGTATTTTCATGGATCATTTCAGGCGTTAATGATCTGGCCCAAATACCTTCCATATTAAACCTTACATCAAATGTTTGATTCTTAATAGTTACCATTCCACTAGCGTCATTCCAAAAATGAGCAATATCTGCAGCAATAAATTTTGCAATGGCATCATTTGCCGCATCGCCGTAAATAAATATTACGGCATTGATGAGGAGTTGATTTTTTTGTGGTAGTAATTGAGCTTCTCCCATTTTTTTACATGGTCTGACGTCCCCGTCTGACCATGTAAAAAAACAGCAGCCAGACAGAAATTATAAAATTATTAATTAAATCCGCAAATTTGCATTGCCAGTTCTTTATTACAAATTGAATTTGTTCTCAATCCATTATAAAATCTAAAAGAAGACCATTTCCAATCAGCAGGATTTTTTACAATACCTGCCTCTACTGCATTATAATGTAAATAATTAAAAGTATTTAAGTAATAATCTTGCTTTGATAAATATTGCCCGTTATCAGATGCTTCATCGTTTAGACAGATAGCTTTAGTTTTTGGGCGGAATAAAGACCCACTTCGATTATTTTTTATATTGAATTCGTGTGCATAGGTGCTCAATACTTTTCTGAATCCATTTGTAACAGGGTCAAGCAATAAGCCGCCTTGCTTTTTTACATCTAGGCATCTTTTATCAGCAAAAATCATAAAATGAAAATGATTATGCATAAGGCACCAAGCTAATGTTTCGCAATGAGGAACAATGTGTGCCTTATATAATTGCAAAAAATAAAGAAACTGAAAATCTTCAATGAATACATTTTGTTGATTATTTCCCTGATTGTAAACATGATAAATATTTTCAGGAAGAAATTTCATTTTATCTTTTTGGTAATTAATACTATTTATTTTTTACTACACAGCAAGCTGCTTAGTAGTTACATGGTCAGACGTGGACGTCAGACCATGTAACTAATTCCGCAACGGCTTACCACTTTTCAAAATACTCTGTATCCGCTCCAGTGTTTTTTTCTCTCCCGTTAAACTTAAAAAAGCTTCTCTTTCCAGATCTAACAAATATTGTTCGCTTACTAATTGGGGTTCACTTAAATCGCCGCCGCACATAACATACGCTAATTTTTTTGCAACAGTTACATCGTGGTCGGTAGCGTAGTTGGCACGCCACATACCATTAATGCCGGCATGCATAGCGCCCAATGAACTGCGGCCTAAAACTTTTATATCGGTACGCTGCACTGGCATTACATAACCATCGTTATACAAATCAACAACAGCCTGTTTAGCTTCAGCAATTCTTCTGCCCGAATTAATGCTAACGGTATCTCTTCCTTTTCTGTAAATACCTAAATCAAAAGCTTCGTAAGCAGAGGTGCCTACTTTTGCAGTAGCAATGGTTAAGAAACGGTTTTGTAAGGTCAAAGTATCTACTTCGCCTTCGTGCATTTCATCTGCGGCACGCAATACAAATTCTTTAGTGCCGCCACCGCCGGGTATAACGCCGATGCCTACCTCTACTAAACCGGTGTAGGTTTCTGCAGCTGCAATAACTTTATCAGCATGCAAACTCATTTCGCAGGCGCCGCCCAATGCTAAACCATGCGGTGCAACCACTACCGGAATGCCGGAGTAACGAACCCTCATCATAGTTTGCTGAAACTGCCGTATGGCCATATCAATTTCATCATAATCCTGCTCTATCGCCAACATAAAAATCATGCCCACATTTGCACCGGCACTAAAGTTGGCGCCATCATTTGCAATTACTAATCCTTTATAATTGCCTTCTGCAAGCGCAATTGATTTTTGAATACCTTCCAGCACTTCCCCGCCAATGCTCCCCATTTTAGTGTACCATTCCAATCCTAAAACATCATCACCTAAATGATAAGTTCTGCAAGCCGAATTTTTCCAAACCGTTTCGTTTTCAAAATTCTTCATTACAATAAATGATTCGCCGCCGGGCAATGCTTTGTAAGTTTTAGTGGCTACATCGTAACATAAACGTTTACCGTTTTCTAATTTATAAAAAGATTTGTTACCGGCTGCAATCATTTCATCAACCCATGGTGCCACTTTATATCCTGCGGCCTTCATGGCTTCAGTAGTTTTTGCAACGCCTAAAACGTCCCAGCTTTCAAATGCACCAATCTCCCAGCCAAAACCTGCCATCATACCATCATCAACCCTGTATAATTCATCAGTTATCTCCGGTATGCGGTGACTGATGTACGAAAATAAACTGTAATGAAACTGGCGGTAAAATTCTCCTGCTTTATCTGTGCCAGCACACAATGCTTTTAATCTTACATTTAAATCTTCAATAGGTTTAGCTGCTTCTAAAGTTGCAAATTTTGGCTTTTGCCTTGCGCCATATTCCATGGTTTGCAAATTCAAAGTAAGAATTTCTTTTTCGCCTTTATCGCTTTTCGTCTTCTTAAAAAAGCCCTGGCCTGTTTTATCACCCAGCCAGTTATTTTCTATCATTTTATTTAACCATGCAGGAATATTAAATACAGCTTTGGCTTCATCATTGGGGCAATTATCAGCCACACCTTTTGCCACTTTTACCAATGTATCAATACCCACTACATCTGCCGTACGGAATGTTGCAGATTTTGGCCTGCCAATAACCGGCCCTGTTAAGGCATCAATTTCATCTACATTTAATTGCAATTTTTCCATGGCATTCATTATAGCCATCATACCAAACACACCTACACGATTGGCAATAAATGCAGGCGTATCTTTACACAACACCGTTGTTTTACCTAATTGCAAACTGCCATAGTGCATTAAAAAATCTACTACTGCGGCATCTGTAAATGGTGTTGGTATTATTTCTAACAAACGCAAATACCTGGGCGGATTAAAAAAGTGTGTGCCGCAAAAATGTTTTTTAAAATCATCGCTCCTGCCTTCGGCCATCATGTGTATAGGAATGCCCGATGTGTTGGAAGTTATTAAAGTGCCCGGTTTGCGGTATTTTTCTACTTCTGTAAAAACAGATTGTTTGATGTCTAATCTTTCCACTATTACTTCTATCACCCAATCGCAATCGGCAATTTCTTTCATATTGTCGGTAAAGTTGCCGGTCTTTATTTTCTTTATTACATCTTTTGTATAAACCGGGCTTGGGTTACTTTTAATGGCTGCAGTTAATGCATCATTAACTATTTTATTTTTTTCTGCAGGCTTTGCACCTTCGGCCAAATCCTTAGGCTGAATATCTAATAACAACACCTGTAAACCTACGCCTGCAAAATGACAAGCGATACGACTGCCCATTACGCCGCTACCTAAAACGGCTACTTTTTTAATGATTCTTTGCATGATATATTATTGTGTGTACAAAATTAATCTTCTTTATTCAAATTAGTTAGCTAAACAACTAATTTTATTCGAAGATAGGTTTTAAGAGGGAAAAAACGCAATACACCGTATAATTACATACTAAAAATTGAAAAACTACGTTTATGTTCTTTCCGGGTGCTTTTACAGTACGCAGCGGGAGAAAAAATCTATGATTAACTAATTAAATTATTGTGATGCATTTTTAATTTACTTAAATTACTGCACAATCCAATATAATGAAGCCATTAGCTAAACAGACTGATAACACCGAAACCTTTTTAAGCGTAAGCTATAAGGCATCGCAGCCATTGGATCCTGATTTATATAATCTTTACGAAGCAGTAATTGTAACCAATACTAAGTTTTACATTACCGGTTTTAATAAACTTGCCGAATTACTTTTTGGTTTATCCGAAACAGATTATGCCACTGCAACTATAGGAAATACTTTACCATTTAAATTTAAAAACACATCGCCTTTTAAAGCTTTACTTACAATATATAAAACAGGCACATGGAGTGGCGAAATAACTTACAAAAATAATACAGGGCAGCAATTAAATTTTTACTCCACTGCCAGTTTAATTAATAGTGACAGTTCAATTGTTATCAGTAATAAAATTATTGTTGAAGAAGAAAATAAAAATCCTTTACCAATAGCACATACCACAGAAAGCCTGTTTGGTATGTTTATGGAAAACAGCCAAACCGGTTGCTGGATCTATGATGAAAATGACTGTATTGTTTTTAGTAATGAAGCCTATGGCAATTCTTTTAATATAAGTGATAACCCAACCGGAAAACATTTATCAGAAATTTGGCCTAAACCATTTGCCGACCAGTTAATTGCCCGTAATAAAATAATATTAAAAACGGGTAAGGCAGATATTTCTGAATATACCCTCGCTAAAAAAAACGGAGATATTATTCATTTTGTATCGAACGCCTTTGTATTTAAAACGGCCGACGGCAAAAGATTTATTGGTGGCCAGGCAATTGATATTACCGACAGAAAAAATACTGAAACTCAAATTGAAAAAATGCATGAGCGTTTTACTTATGCAGTTAATGCCACATCGGAAGCCATTTGGGATTTAGATTTAAAAACAAATGAAATTTACAGGAGCGATGCTTTTTATAAAATATCAGGATACTCAAAAGAACAATTGGCCAGTAACCTGGACTGGTGGTTTGATAAAATACATCCTGATGATAAAGAAAGAGTGAAGAAAAATTTTAACCAGGATCTACTGGCTGGCAAAAAAAACTGGTCGGATGAATACCGCTTTCAATATGCAGATGGCACTTACAGATTTATTTCGGATAAAGGTTTTGCAATTTATGAAGAGGATAAACCAGTGCGTTTAATTGGTGCCATAAGAGATATTACCGAACAAAAACAATTAGAAAAACAGCTGATTAATGAGCAGATAAAAAAACAAAAATTAATTAATCAGGCAACTATTGAAGCACAGGAAAAAGAACGTGGTATGATAAGTGCTGAACTGCACGATAATGTTAACCAGCTTTTAATGAGCGCCAGGTTACATATTGGCGCCGCAAAAAATAATGAGGATCAAACGGAGTTGTTAGATAAAGCTTCTATGTATTTATTAGAGGCGGTAGAAGAAATAAGAGGTTTATCTAAAAGATTAAATACTTCTATTGTAAGATCGGTGGGATTGGAACAAAGTATTTTAGATATTTGCCGCAACATGCAGCAATTTAGCGACATTACTGTTGATACTGCTATTGATCAAAATGTAGTTGATAAATTAACGCAGGAGCAACAATTAGTAATTTTTAGAATTACACAGGAACAGAGCAATAATATTATTAAATACTCCAGGGCATCTGCCGCAACTATTTCTGTAACAGAAAAAAATAATCAGTGCTGCCTTATTATCAGTGATAATGGTATTGGGTTTGATAAGGAAAAGCAAAAAGCTACCGGCATTGGCTTTATCAACATCTTTAACCGTGTAGATGCATACAATGGTAAAGTAGAAATAATTACTTATCCTGATAATGGTTGTACATTAAATATTACCATCCCGTACATCATTTAATTTTTAGCTAACGCCTGCGCCTGCATTAATTACCGCTTCTGGTTTTACAAAATGCAATTTACCGGTATTGTCTTCTGCCATTAAAATCATTCCGTTACTTTCAATACCTCTCATTTTACGTGGTGCTAAATTTGCCACCACCACAACTTGTTTATTAATAATTTCTTCCGGAGAAAAATGTAAAGCAATACCGCTGACGATAATTCTTTTTTCAAAACCCAGATCAACTTCCAGCTTTAAAAGTTTATCTGCTTTTTCTACTTTTTCAGCAGAAAGAATGGTACCAACTTTAAGATCGATTTTTGCAAAATCATCGAATACAATTTCGGATTTGCCCCCATCCCCTGAAGGGGAGTTATTCGGAGTGTCAACAGTTTTCTTCTCTTCCATTTTTTTTGTTTCAGTATTTTCCTGGGCAGATTTTATCAACCCACTTTTTAATTTTTCTACCTGTACAGTTATTTCTTCATTCTCAATTTTTCTAAATAAAAATTGTGGCTCTCTTAAACTATAGCCCACACTTAATAATTTTATTTTTCCAGCATTATTCCAATCCAGCATTTTATCTACCACCTTCATCATGCCCAGCATTTTTTGCGCTACGTTGGGCAAAAACGGATTTATTAATATAGAAAGATTTGCCGTTAGTTGTAAACATAAATGCAAACAATTATCGATGCTTTTTTGTGCCTCGGTTGTCAATTGTCCATTGTCGGTTGTACATTTAGCCACAATCCACGGCTCTTTTTCCTGCATGTATTTATTTCCTTTTCTGCTCAAATCAATTACTTCAAATAATGCATCACGAAATTTATATTCTTCTAAAAGATTTTCAACTTTTGTTTTTGCTGCAGCAATATCTTCTACAAGTGTTTTATCTTTTTCATCTAAAATATCCTCGTGCAGCTTAGGCACTTTACCGCCACATAATTTATGCATCAGCACCCAGGTGCGGTTTACAAAATTTCCAAAAATACTTACCAACTCACTGTTATTCCTGTCTTGAAAATCTTTCCATGTAAAATCATTGTCCTTAGTTTCTGGTGCGTTGGCGCAAAGCACATAACGCAACACATCTTCACATCCCGGAAAGTCTTTTATATACTCATGCACCCACACCGCCCAGTTACGGCTGGTACTTACTTTTTCGCCTTCAATATTTAAAAATTCGTTGGCTGGCACATTATCGGGCAATATAAAATTGCCATGGGCTTTTAACATTGCCGGAAAAATAATGCAATGAAAAACAATATTATCCTTACCAATAAAATGTACCAGTTTAGTATCTTCCTTACACCAGTAATCGGCCCATTGATCGGTTAATTCTTTTGTTGCAGAAATATAACCAATCGGTGCGTCGAACCAAACATAAAGCACCTTCCCCTCGGCGTTAGGCAAAGGCACTTTTATTCCCCAGTTACTATCTCTCGTCATTGCCCTGCTTTGCAAACCGCTATCCAGCCAGCTTTTACATTGACCGTACACATTATTTTTCCATTCTTTGTGTCCTTCCAGCAACCACTCTTTTAACCAGGCCTCATAATTTTGTAATGGAAAATACCAATGGGTAGTTTTCTTTTTTACGGGCACCGCATCGCTCAGTGCACTTCGTGGATTTATTAATTGCTCTGGCGATAAACTGCTGCCGCATTTTTCGCACTGGTCGCCATAGGCGTTAGTGTTAGCGCAAACCGGGCAGGTACCAACAATGTACCGGTCTGCTAAAAAAGTTTTAGTAGTTTCATCGTAGTACTGCTCTGTTTCTTTTTCTTCAAACAAACCATCGTTATACAATTTTGTAAAAAATGCCGATGCAGTATCATGATGTACTTTATTTGAAGTACGGGAATAAATATCAAATGATATTCCCATTTGCGCCATGCTTTCTTTTATTATTGCATGATAACGATCCACCACCTGTTGCGGTGAAATGCCTTCTTTCATGGCACGAATGGTAATGGGCACACCGTGCTCATCGCTGCCACCAATAAATTTTACATCACGTTTTTGGGCACGTAAATAACGTACATAAATATCTGCAGGTAAATAGCAACCAGCCAGGTGACCAATATGCACCGGGCCATTGGCATAAGGTAATGCTGCTGTAATTAAATATCTTTTTGGGTCTGTCATGTAATTTTTTCTTTTTTGTACCAGGCCATAGAATTTCTATTGGCCTTCATTGGCGTCGCACTCTTGTACAGCAAATCTTTATTGAGCAAAAAAGCGAAACAGTTTGCACTATTGGCAAAAATACCTTAATTGAAGCCTTTGCCCAAAAACAAAAAACCTTTGCAATAACAAAGGTTTTTTACATCATTCAAAAAAATATAAGTTCTTATTTTTTATACAGCATTTTATTTAAATAATTAAAACTGCTGGTAATGCTTGTTAATGGATTTTTAGGCATATCATGTTCTATAAAAAAATGTTTCATACCTGCTGTTGATGCTGCATCAAAAATTCTTTTATAATCAATAGTGCCTTCGCCTACCGGTAAAACAGTTTCATGTTTGGCATCCAGGTCTTTTACATGCCACAGCGGAAAACGTTTTGGATGCTGTTTAAATAATTCAACAGGATCTTTACCGCCTTTTGTTGCCCATGCCAGATCAAGTTCCATCTTCATAGTAGTTTGTGCAAGAAAAAGTTCGTAAGGTATTTGCCCCTCCACCGAACGGAATTCTGCATCATGATTATGATACGCAAAACCAATTCCAGCTTTTTTACAGGCTTCGTCAGTTTTGTTCAACACTTCTATCGATGCTTTCACATCTTCTAATGTAGTAATGGGCGTACTGGCGCAAACCAAAAATTCTACGCCGCCTTCAGCAGCTTCATCCACCAGTTGCTGCATATTTTCTTTAAGGTTTCTCATTGGTGGAATAATAATAGGTTTACCATCTGCATCCACCGGCATTTTAGCACCCGGCGGCAATTTAAATTGCGCCCCCAATACATGGTGCGATTTCCAGCTCATGCCCATATCTTTTAGCATGGCTGCAAACTCCTTTGGCTTCATACCATAATAACCACCTTTTTTACTAAAAGCCGATTCAATTTCTTTATACCCAACTGTTGCAATTTTTTTTAATGTGCCCGGAACATCTGCATCTATTTCATTAAAAAAAGTAAATAGCTGCAAGCCTGCAGGAGGATATTTTTTTCCTCTTAATAATGCTGCAAAAGTTTTATTGGATAAAGCTATACTGCCTAATGATAAAGTTGCAGCAGTTTGTAAAAATTGTTTTCTGTTTTGCATTGTTTTACAATTTATAGTCAGCAATTATTTTTTCAATTCATTTATTTGCACCTGCGGTACCAAAACCTTATTACATTTTTCTACCACAATTTCTTTAGGCACAGTAAAAGAAACTGGTTTAATAATTTTATCTGATGATGAGCCAACTTTTACAATATAATTTCCTGCTTCAGCAACCCAACTGGTACTTTCCGTATCAAACGATGCCAGATCTTTTGAAGTAATTTCAAATTGCAATGTTTGTTTTTGGCCCGGCTGCAGCAAATTAGTTTTACCAAATGCTTTTAATTCCATTGCAGGCTTTTGCATTTTTTTTGATGGCGCAGTTATATATAATTGTACCACTTCTTTACCGGCAACCTTACCAGTATTTTTTATTTCAACACCAGCAATAATTTTTCCGTTAAAAGATGTTGCACTTAGCTTAACATTACTGTATTCAAAATTGGTATAGCTTAAGCCGTAACCAAACGCATAAGCAGGCTTTATTTTAAAAGTATTGTAATAGCGGTAGCCAACATAAATGCCTTCTTCGTAAATAACTTCTGCAGGCATTTGTGGCATACCAAACATACCTGTAGTAGCCTTATCGGCAAATTCTTTACCAGGGAAATTTTTGGCCGTAATATCATCTTCATACTTTACTGGAAAAGTGGTGGCCAGTTTACCGCTGGGGTTTACTTTACCGCTTAAAATATCGGCCACTGCATTGCCTGCTTCCAGTCCTGGCTGCCATGTCATCAATACAGCATCAACTTTATCCCTCCAGCTTGCTGTTTCAATTACACCGCCTGCATTAATTATTACAATTACTTTTTTATTTTTTGCATGAAAAGCTTTGCTTACGTTATTGATCAAATCAGTTTCTGATTGTTTTAAATTAAAATCGTTTTCCACTTTTCTGTCTGAACCTTCACCAGCATTTCTTCCAATAGTTATTAAAGCAACACCTGCAGCAGATGCCTGAGTATTCAGCACATCATTATCAACCATCATTTCAGGAATACGTGGTGTGGGATTAAAAAATTCTTCAAAGAAATTTTTCTTTGGTTGCTTTGCTTTTTCTGCAGTTACATATGTTTTATAAGCACCAGTTAAACTTTCATCTAATTTGAAACCGGCATTAGATAAACCCTGCACTAATGAAATAGTATATTCTTCATTTACATCGCCGCTGCCCGTACCTCCACTAATAAAATCGTAAGAAGTAATACCAAATGCAGCAATATTTTTTGTTGATTTTAAAACTGGAAGTGCTGCATTATTTTTCAACAGCACCATCCCATCTGCAGCTGCATTTCTTGCAATAGCTGCATGCGCTTTTAAATCGGGCTTATTACTGAAAGCATATTTTTTATAGGCTTGCGAGCCCAAAATATAATTTACAATGCGTTCTGCATTGGCATCAAGTATTTTTACATCCAGCGTTCCATTATTTACAGCTTCGGTTATTAATTTTTTTTGATCGGCTGTACCCGGCATAAGCAAATCGTTACCAGCTTTCATCTGTGCCACAGCATCGTTACCGCCAAACCAATCTGTCATCACTAAACCTTTAAAGCCCCATTCTTTTCTTAATATGGTAGTAAGCAAATCGTATTCATGCGATGTGTAAGTGCCATTCAATTTATTGTAAGAACTCATTACCGTCCAAGGTTGCGATTCTTTTACTGCAATCTCAAAACCTTTTAAATAAATTTCTCTCATGGTTCTTTCGCTTACAATTACATCAACAGTATTCCTGTTTTTTTCCTGGTTGTTTAATGCAAAATGTTTTATTGAAGTGCCCACACCATTACTTTGAATACCATTTACCATCGCTGCTGTCATCTTACCGGATACTAAAGGATCTTCAGAATAGTATTCAAAATTTCTTCCGCCCAATGGATTGCGGTGAATATTTAAACCGGGGCCTAAAATAACATCTACGCCATATTCTTTTATTTCGTTGCCCATTGCTTTACCCACCTGGTTCAACAATTTTGTATCCCATGTAGAAGCTAACAAAGTTGCCACCGGCCATGCTGTTGCATAATAAGTTTTTGCATCGTCTTTACGAGTGGGGCTAATGCGTAAACCTGCCGGTCCATCGGCAACAACAGTGTTAGGTAAATTAAAACGCGGTATGGCATAAGTTGTTCCTGCGGCACCCGGCACTCCTTCGGTAATTTGGCCAATACCTGTTCCACTACCCTGTGTTACACCCGGTATATTCATTCCCATACCAACAACAAGATTTACTTTTTCTTCCAGCGTAAGTTGCTGTACAATTTCTTTTGCATTTTTACTTTGAGCGAAGATTATAATTCCGCTTAACAGACAGATCAGTGAGAAAGATATTTTTTTCATTGTGCAAGTTTTAATTTATCATTGTGTTATGAAGACACAATGATAAATATTTTTTGCCGTGTATAAAAATTTATTTTTACTGTGCTGGCAGAACTTTACTTTTACTTATGGGTTTTAAAGAAGAAATAACTGACCATTTTTTAAATGGGCACCAAAAATACCTTCGCAATATTTCTGTGGACTGTATCATTTTTGGTTTTCATGAAAATGAACTTAAAGTATTGCTGCTTAATGCAAAATATGCCGGGCAATGGGCTTTGCCTGGTGGTTTTATTGAGAAAGAAGAACATATGGATGAAGCGGCAAAACGTATTTTAAAACAGCGTACCGGGTTGGATGATATTTTTTTACAGCAGTTTCATGTATTTAGCACTCCAGATCGTTCTACAAAAAAAATTAATACCCAATTTTTAAAAACTTCCGGAGTATCCATGGAAGGTTCGTGGATGTTTGACCGTTTTATTTCTGTTGGCTATTGGGCTTTGGTTGATTTTACAAAAGTAAAACCTGTTGCAGATGTTTTTTCTGATGCCTGCGAATGGTTTAATATTCATACTATACCCGAATTAATATTAGACCACAATGATATTTTACAAAAGGCTTTAGAAAATTTACGGGCACAATTAAATTACCATCCTATTGGCTACAACCTGCTGCCCGAAAAATTTACCATGCCCGAATTACAGAAATTATACGAAACTATTTTAGACAGAACTTTAGACCGCAGAAATTTTCAACGCAAAATTTTTGGCACCGGTATTTTAAAAAAATTAGAGGAAACAAAAAAAGGTGTAGCGCATAAAGCGCCTTATTACCACAAATTTGATTTACGTAAATATCAAAAAGCTTTGAAGGGTGGAATGGGGTTTGAGTTGTAAAAAAAGCCATCAAAAATGATGGCTTTAAAATTCATTCTAAATAAATTTTTACTTTTTCATAGTCTTCTCCACTTCAGCAATGGCTTTATATGTTTTTACAATCGAATCGGGTGTAACAGAAATACTGTCTATGCCCAGCTCCACTAAAAATTGTGCAAAGTCAGGAAAGTCGGAAGGGCCCTGGCCGCAAATACCTACTTTCACTTTCATTCTTTTTGCAGTGGTGATCAGCATGCGTAATAATTCTTTTACCGCCGGGTTTCTTTCATCGTATAAATGTGCCACTAAAGAAGAATCCCTGTCGAGCCCAAGCGTAAGTTGTGTTAAATCGTTGGAGCCAATGGAGAACCCATCAATATGTTTTGCAAATTCTTCTGCCATAATAATATTGCTGGGCAGTTCTGCCATTAAAAACATTTCCAATTCTTCCTTGCCTCTTTCCAATCCGTATTCCTTCATGGTATCCTGCACTTTTAATAATTCTTCCACTGTTCTGCAAAATGGAACCATCACCACTACGTTTTTCAAACCCAATTCTTCCCTTACTTTTATTATCGCTTTACATTCTAATCCAAAAGCTTCTTTATATTTATCTGCATAATACCGGCTGGCGCCACGCCATCCAATCATGGGGTTTTCTTCATGCGGTTCAAAATGTTTGCCGCCCAGTAAATTAAAATATTCGTTGCTTTTAAAATCGCTGAATCTTACAATAACTTTATTGGGATAAAAAGCAGCAGCAATTTTTGCAATGCCATAACTCAGGCGCTGAATAAAAAAATCTTCCTCGTTTTCAAAACCCTGTGTCATTTTTTTTATGGTGGCTGTAAGTTCTTCGTCGTACAGTTCTTTATGTTTAAGCAAAGCCATCGGGTGCACCTGAATGTAATTATTAATAATAAATTCTTCTCTTGCCAAACCAACACCAGCATTGGGTAAATGCGAAAATTTAAATGCCATATTGGGAGAAGCCACATTAAGCATGATTGGCGTTTTTACTTTTGGCAGATCGTTTAAATCAGTTTCTACTTTTATAAACGGTACATTGCCTTCGTACACTATGCCTTCGTCGCCTTCGCAGCAGGATGCAGTAACTACCTGACCATCACTTAAAATATCGGTTGCCACGGCAGAACCCACAATTGCCGGTATGCCCAATTCTCTAGCCACAATTGCAGCATGACAGGTGCGGCCACCCTTGTTAGTTATAATGGCCGAAGCTTTTTTCATAATCGGCTCCCAGTCGGGATCCGTCATATCTGTTACCAGCACATCACCGGCCTGAAATTCGTGGCCTTCGGTAATACGTTTATCTAACGAAAATAAAACTGACACTTTACCGCTGCCAATTTTATCACCTACTGCAATGCCTTTAAACAGAGTTTTACGTAGCGAATTGGCATCCATTACATACTCTGTAATTTTATTAAAATCTTTACGGGAGTGAATGGTTTCCGGCCTTGCCTGCACAATAAATAATTGTTTGCTTAATCCATCTACGGCCCACTCCACATCCATCGGGCACCAATGGCCTTTTAATTTAGAATAATATTCTTCAATTTTTGTAACCCATTGTGCCAATTGAATAATGCGTTCGTTTTTTAAACAATACCGTTGCTGCAATGGTTTTTCTACCTGTATAATTTGTACCCTTTCGTCGGGATTATCTCCATACACCATCATCTTATCTTTTTTGCCTAATTTTTTTTCGATGATGCTGTTAAAACCTTTTTGCAAAGTGGGTTTAAAAACAATGTATTCATCCGGCGATACAGAACCCTGCACAATCATTTCTCCCAAACCATAAGAGGCATTAATAACCACAACATCTTTAAATCCGCTTTCGGTATCTAAAGAAAATGCAACGCCGGATGCACCCAAATCGCTGCGTACCATTTTTTGTATGCAAACAGAAAGCCCAATGCTGAAATGATCGTAACCAAAACTCTGCCGGTAACTGATAGCACGGTCGGTAAAGATGGATGCAAAACAATTTCGAACGGCATTCATTAATGGTGCCGGGCCACGTACATTCAAATAAGTTTCCTGCTGGCCGGCAAAAGATGCATCAGGTAAATCTTCTGCAGTGGCAGATGAACGTACAGCCACGTCTGTCATATCCTGATCGTAAGTTTTACTTAGCTCATAATATTTTTCAATGATGGCATCGCTTAATTCCCTGGGAAATTTTGCATTCTTCAATAATTGCCTTGCCTGCAAACCCCCACGCCGCAACGATTCTATATCATCTAATTTAATTTGATTAATAATTGTACGAATGGATTCATCTAAATTATTGTAGCGGATAAACTCACGGTACGCCGCAACGGTAATTACAAAACCGTTTGGAATTTGTATTCCCAAAGTGGTTAGATTTTGCAGCATCTCACCCAAAGAAGCATTTTTTCCTCCAACAAGTTCAATATCGGAAAGGCCCACCTTATTAAGGTCGGTTAAATAAACAGATGTATTCATACTGGCAGTTTTATTGTTAACAATCGTTGCATAAAGAAAGGCAATAGTTATTACAGCGTCAAGCAGACGTGTAAAGGATACATTATGTTATTGTAAACACATTGTTAGTAAACATGCACTTCAAAGGTTGCCAACCTTTACAGCAGTGCTATTTTGCTTTTGAAAGCCGTATTTTTATACTCAAAAAATACCAGTTGAAAAGAAAACAATTTATAAGTTCTATTTTACCTGCAGCGGCATTATTGCAACCTGCAGGTGGGTGGGCTGCACAAGAAAATATTGATGAGGAAACTTTAGTTGTAAAACCTCCTTACTTAAAAAAAGGAGATACTATCGGCATTACCTGCCCTGCAGGTTTTATTATTGCAGAAGATATTTTACCTGCTGTAAATAAAATAAAAGAATGGGGTTATGAAATTAAGATTGGCAGCACGGTGGGTAAAAAAGATTTTACATTTGGCGGAACCGATGAAGAAAGGCTGCAGGATTTTCAGCAAATGCTGGATGACAAAAACATAAAAGCCATTATGTGTGCAAGAGGTGGCTATGGCGCCATAAGAATTATTGATGCACTGGATTTTAAAAAGTTTACTGCAAATCCAAAATGGATCATTGGCTTTAGTGATGCAACTGTTATTCATGCTCATCTTAATAAAAATTTGGGCATCGCTTCTATTCATTCTAAAATGTGTAATAGTTTTCCCGCCGATTGGAGTAAAGCAGAGCCTGTACAAATAGAAACGATTGAATCGATACATAAATGTTTAGCAGGAGAAAAAATGATGTACAGTGTGGTGCCGAATGAAAAAAATAAAACCGGCATTGCAGAAGGGATTTTAATTGGGGGCAATTTAAAAACTTTAGAAACACTTGCCGGCAGTAAAAGTGATATTAATACGGACGGTAAAATTTTATTTGTAGAAGATACCGGCGAATATTTATACAGTATCGACCGGATGTTCTGGAATTTAAAACGCAGCGGAAAATTAAATAAACTTAAAGGCTTAATTATTGGCGGCTTTAAAGTAAAACCTGCCGACACACCCGAAGAAGAATTTGGAAAAAATTTGTTTGACATAGTTTTAGAAAAAGTAAAGCAATACAATTACCCTGTTTGTTTTGATTTTCCGGTGGGCCACCAGAAAAATAATTTTGCGTTGAAGTGTGGGGTAAAGCACCAGCTTTCTATAAATACAACGGCTGTAACGCTAAAAGAAATCTAAAGTATTTTGTATATTTGATAAAACATAAAGCTATGGCAAGCGAAATAATTGATAAAGATTATGTTACTGTTAGAGTTCCTAAAAGAATAGGCACGAGTGGTATTAAAAGGATAAAAGAATATATCCAGTTTTTAGAAAACAACGGAGGTGTCCCAAAAAAAGTTTCTCAGAAAACAATTAATGAAATTTCAAGAAAAATTAATAAAGAAGCATGGGACAAATTGAAGAAAAAAAGAGGGCTTAGTCTGAAATGACAATACTTGTTGATAGCAATATAATAATTAGTGCTTGCTTAGAATCTAAAAGCGAACTCTTCAAAATAATAACTGCACCTTACTCCCATTTAGATTTTGCCACCCCTCATTTTGCTTTAAAAGAAATCATAAAAAATCAAGATGAAATTTGCAGAAAAATGAAAAAGAGCCTTGAGCTATTTCAGAATAACCTATCTGTTTTACTTGACTGTTTATTTGTTTTACCTGATGAAGATTTATCAAATAAAAATATAATAGAAGCTGAAGATTTTACTGCCAGCATAGATATTGATGATACTATTTTTATAGCATTTTCCATGGCACTTGATTTACTTTTATGGACGGGTGATTTAAAACTTCGTAACGCTTTAAAGAGAAAAGGCTTTAAAAATGTAATTATTACAAAAGAATTAAAACAAATCATTAAAGGTTTATGATAAAAATCTCATTTCTTAAATGAGATTTTCCTTTGCGGCACCAGAAAAATAATTTTGCGTTGAAGTGTGGGGTCAAGCACCAGCTTTCTATAAATACAACGGTTGTAACGCTAAAAGAAATCTAAAGTATTTTGTATATTTGATAAAACGTAAAGCTATGGCAAGCGAAATAATTGATAAAGACTATGTATCCATAAAAGTTTCAAAAAAAGTGGGCAGGGCTGGCATTAAGCGGTTAACCGATTATGCCCGTTTTTTGGAAATAAATAAAGATGCGCCTAAAAAAATATCAAAGAAGAAGATAGCTGAACTGGCTGATGAGATCACGGCTTCTGCCTGGGAAAAGCTAAAGCAGAAAAGAGGTTTTAAATGGTAGTAATTGTTGATGCAAATATACTCATCAGCGCCATCTTAAATATTAATGGAAGAATAGCTGATTTAATTTTTTCAAATTCATCAACTATAGATTTCGTTGTACCTGCATTTATTCAGACTGAACTAAAAGCTAAACAAAAAAAGATTTGTTCAGAAAATAACATAACGACTGGCCAATTTAATCAAAATGCACTTTTACTTCTTACGCAAATACTCATTATAAATGATGATGAAATTTCTGATGCAATGTTTGAAAAAGCATTTGAATTAACAAAGAATATTGACCCTAAGGATACCATCTATGTAGCCCTTGCGATTTCTCTGGATGCTTTATTCTTAACCGGTGATTTAAAACTGATAAGGGCACTTAACCGAAAAGGATTTTCGCATTTAATTACACCCACTGATTTTCAACGCATACTTAAAGGTTTATGATAAAAATCCCTCCTTACTTAAAAAAAGGCGACACCATTGGCATTACTTGCCCAGCAGGTTTTATGGCAAAAGAAAAAGCACAAATCTGTATTAATACTTTACAACGTTGGGGTTTCCACGTAATGGTGGGCAAAACATTGGGCAGTAACTCAACAAATTATTTTAGCGGCACCGATGAAGAACGAAGAGATGAATTGCAAGCCATGCTTGATGATGTAAATATTAATGCGATTTTATGTGGCCGTGGCGGTTATGGTGTGGGTAGAATAATTGACCAGCTTGATTTTACAAAATTTAAAAAGAAACCTAAATGGATTATTGGCTTTAGCGATATTACCGTTTTACATTCGCACATTTACACTAATGTAAAAATTGCCAGCTTACATGCACCCATGGCCGCTGCATTTAACGAAGGCGAAAATGAATTTATACAATCTTTACAAAAAGCATTGGCTGGTAAAAAAACATCTTATAAATTATCACCCCATCCATTCAATAAAAACGGAACAGCAATTGGCGAATTAGTGGGCGGCAACCTTAGTCTGTTAGCGCATTTAACCGGCACATCATCTGACATTAATACAAGAAATAAGATTTTATTTATAGAAGATATTGGCGAGCAGATTTACAGCATCGACAGAATGTTGTACCAATTAAAACGCAGCGGAAAATTAGATAATCTGGCAGGCTTAATTATTGGCGGTTTTACCGATATTAAAGATACTGACAGGCCATTTGGCAAAACAGTATATGAAGTAATACAGGAAATTGTTGCAGCATACAGTTACCCGGTTTGTTTTAATTTTCCGGTTAGTCATGGAAAAGAAAATTATGCACTGAAGGTTGGCGTAAAGTACGAATTGAAAGTGACCAATAAAGCAGTACAGCTAAAGGAAAAATGACAACAATTTGATAACATCGAAAACTTGGGAACCGCCATTTATTCACCATAACTTTATGAAAAATGAACCAACTTTCACAACAGGAGTTGTGGGAAAAAATACAAAACTTTCAGCTTGATGAACCAGCATCCGCTTTCCCCTTCTCCAAAAAATTAGCAAAAGAAAATAACTGGTCAGTAGTTTTTACCAACAAAGCAATAGCAGAATACAAAAAATTTATTTATCTCTGCTGCATTTCACCAACAGGTGCTTCCCCATCCGAAACAGTTGATAAAGTATGGCACCTGCACCTTACCTACACCGATAGCTATTGGAACAAATTTTGCAAAAACACACTCAGCAAAGAAATTCATCATCACCCAAGCAAAGGCGGCAGTAACGAAAAACATAAACATGGTAACTGGTACCTGGATACTTTAAAATTGTATGAAGCAACATTTAATACCAAAGCACCATTAGATATTTGGCCAGTAACTGAGCCAATGGCTGAAGAGATCACAGAAGACATTTATGATACCGCTTACTTTAAAAAACTGCTATTTATTTTTGCTTTCGGTCTGGTTGTGTTTGTACTTACTCTAAATCCTTTTGATGCAAAAGGCGAAGATTTTTTAAATTATTACCTGCTAATTTGTATTGGCGGTATAATTACTTTGTTTATTACACAACGCCATAAAGATGAAAGGTTGCAGCTCATCATAGAAAATAATTTTCCCAAAAAATTTACCCCATTTCAAATGGCGAGATTTTTATACGGCAATCACCGGTGTTACCAAACTGCATTGGTTGATTTATTAAGAAGGGGTATTATAGCAACTTCCGGCAACGATTACAAAATTGTAAATCACCAGGCGCATTTTGCCGATGACGAACAAAATCCTTTACTGCAACCACTGATGCAAAACCTTAACGAAGGTGATACATTTTCTTACAGGGAAGGGCATGGATTTATTGAAACTGATACGGTGTTACATCCCGGTCTGGAAAGACTATACCGCCTTTCAAAAAAAATAGATTACCCCAAATTAATTATCCCCTGTATGGTACTCTTAATTGGATTTGCCAGGTTCTTACAGGGCTTTGCCAACGATAAACCTGTTGGTTTTTTAGTTTTTGAGATCGGGGCTTTTTCAATATTATCATTGATAGTTTTGCAATCTTTCTCTTACACTAAAACTATAAAACAAAAACTGGGGCTTAACTGGCAGCAACAAAACAGTGATGGCTATGGCAATGATATCATTAACAACTTTACCATTTTAGGTACTACTGCAATTATATCTTTTGCAGAATATGGTTTACTTACCAATGTATTTAATTCGGTTACAATGGCTGAAAGAAAATTGGCAAGCAGTGGCTCTGCAGGTTGCGGCAGTGGCGCCGGCGGATGCAGCAGTGGTGGCGATGGAGGCGGCAGCAGTTGTGGTGGCGGGTGCGGAGGATGTGGCGGCAGTTAAATTATTTTTTTAATAAACTATCCAGCTTTGTTTTATACAAATTAAAAGTTGCCAAATTATGATGCGTACCTTCTTCAATAGTAATAAACTCATCGGCAGGTTTTAAAACAGTTTTTAATTTTGCTGCACAGCGGTACGGTATAACGCCATCATCGGTGCCATGAAAAATAGAGATAGGGCATGTAACATCCTGTAAATATTTGTAAGTGGGGATTTTATAAGTTGACATTCTTTCCGTAGGATAAATAAATGCATAACAGCCAAATAAATTGGGGATACTATAATACGGTGTTTCTAAAATTAATCGTTTACAATTTGTTTGCGAAGCTACATAAGCAGCAATACCAGTACCAAAAGATTTGCCATACAAAATAATACTATCGGCACCATATTTACTCAATGCCATTTTTTGAATAACCAATGCCTGCTGATACATTTTTTTTTCAGTTCTTTCGCCGGTGCTTTTTCCAAAACCGGGATAATCTTCCATCCACACTTCGTAGCCATGTTGCGTAAAGCTCGTTACAAATTTTGCATAGCGTTCAATATTTTGTTTATTGCCATGAAAATATAACACCACTCCCCTCCGCACCGAATCTTTCGGAAAAAATTTCACCATATTCACCGTATCCACTTCATTAAAAGGAATATTTATTTCCTGGAAGGGTGTATCAAATTTAAAAACATAATTAGCCGCTAATTTTTCCGGATGAAATAAAAATTTTTCCTGTAAATAAAATAATGCAATACCAATTATGGAATACAGCAACACAATTATTTTTATCCAACGAAATATAATTTTTCTTTTCATTTTTAAACACATTTAAACTGATACAACTAAAAGCTGTCAGCCTGAGCCTGTCGAAGGCGGGCTTAAATAAGCACATCGGCTTCGACAAGCTCAGCCTGAAACCCCTTGATTTATACAATGGTATTTAGGGGGCTAAAATATCCCTTATAAAATTATGATACTCCGGAAAAACCGGCAGGTTGTTATGTTTCCCCCCTGTTATTCTTATCAATGTAATTTTACGTGGATTTAATTGTTGTAATTTTTCGCTGTTACTAATGGGTATCAGCCAGTCTTTAGTACCATGTAAAATATAAGTATGGCAATTTACTTTAGGCAGCCATTTATCAGTACGCAAATGAAAGCGCAAAATATATTTCACCGGCAGTATGGGTAAAAAACGTTCAATAGTTTTTTTAAAACTAAAATACGGCGCATCTAAAATTAAATAGCGGGGTGTATTATCTGCCGCCAGTTTTGCGGCAAAGCCACTGCCCAAACTGCGGCCATAAATTATTAAATGATTTTGCGGATAAGTTGCCGACAGGGTATCGTACACAAACTGCATGTCTTTATACATATCTTTTTCGCTGCGTTTGCCGGTACTTTTACCAAAGCCACGGTAATCTACCAGCACCACATCATAATTATAGCGGTAAAAATCTTTAGCATATTTTGCCCAGCCTTTTATGCTGCGGCTGTTGCCATGAAAATATAAAATTAATCCGAGAGGCTTTTCTGCATGAAAATGCAAACCGTTTATCCGCACACCTTCTTCTACATCAAAAAATAATTCCCGAAAAGGGGCGTCGTATTTATAAATAAAATCCTGCCGTAGCTTTTCGGGCTTAAAAATAAATTTTTCCTGTACAAAATAAATGATAATGGAAAGTACCGCAATGCCAGCAATGATATAAAGAATGATGTAAAGCAATGTTGGTTGATAGTTGACCGTGGAAAATATGCTGTAAATTACGTATTCTACTCATCACTATCAACTATCAACTATCAACTATCAACTATCAACTATCAATTAAACCTCTTCCTCCTCATCAGTATAAATTCTTTTCATTTTAAGTTTACTTACCGGTGCAACAATCAGCGGAAACTTTTCTACCTGTACTTTACTTTGCTCCAGTCCAAAACCTTTTTCTTCGCTTAAAGAAATTTCTTTAACCCAGAAATACAACCGCATAATTAATTTTTCAAAAAATGGCAGTTCATTATCCTGGCTTAAAAACTTTTCCATTACCACAAACTGAAAATCGCCGGTAACATTATTACGCTGCTGGCTTTCGTAACGGCTGGTAACATTCACTTCACGGTTAGCCACTAAATCTTCTACCACTTTTTTAAACATTAAATTAATTTTTGGGGCCACTCTAAAACCTAATCTAAATTCTACCCGTATAATATCATTGGGAATAATATGCTCTACGGAATATTCGCTGGTGTACGGGTCATCTAAAGTATCTACATGCACAAACCAATAAATATCGGCACGTTTTGGTTTGCCGCTTAATATGCTGTAAATAATTTTGTGTTCAATTTCTTTTGGGTTATTGGCACTCGTTAGGTACACCAAATGCGTAGCATATTTTGGTACAGTAATATCGTTACTCAGTTCTTCCAGTTTAGGAATATATTCTTCCAGCCGCACAAATTCCACATAACGGTTTTTAATTTTACGTGCCCTGAACCATATATACATTACTGCAAATAATGCACCGCCTACAATTAAAGTAACATAACCGCCATGAGGAAATTTATCTAAGTTGGCAATTAAAAAACTTATTTCAATAGTTAAAAAAACAGCAAGAAAAAGATAAATTAAAATGGGTTTATTTCTTCTTGAGATCATGTAGTTGGAAAACAATATGGTTGTGGCCAGCATACACAAAGTAATAGCAAGACCATAAGCTGCACCCATGGCTCCCGAGTTTTGAAAATATAAAACAATACCCACACAGCCTGCAAATAATAATGTATTAATCCCCGGAATAAATAATTGCCCTTTCGCTTCGCTGGGATAATTTATTTTCATTTTAGGCCAAAGGTTTAAACGGATGGCTTCGCTTATTAAAGTAAACGAACCACTAATTAAAGCCTGGCTGGCAATAATTGCAGCAGCAGTAGCAATAATAATTCCGGTTAATAAAAACCACTCGGGCATTACTTCAAAAAAAGGATTCTTCATTTCCAGTGCATCCGGCATTTTTTTCAACAGCTCTTCTGTTGCAAATGTTTTTCCGGTATTATTGTGCAGCAGCCATGCGCCCTGGCCAAGGTAATTTAAAATCAATGTTGTCTTTACAAAAATCCAGGTGTAGCGAATGTTGGCCCTGCCGCAATGGCCTAAATCGCTGTATAAAGCTTCGGCACCAGTAGTACATAAAAACACTGCACCCAGTAACCAAAAACCTTTAGGGTAAACCGTTAAAATTTCAAAAGCATAATATGGATTAAATGCTTTTAAAATACTCCAGTCATCGTGTAAATGAGATATACCCAAAACTCCCAGCATACTAAACCAAATTAACATAATGGGGCCAAACATTTTACCAATACTTGCACTGCCAAACTGCTGCATAAAAAACAACAGCGTTAAAATACCCAACACAATTATTATAATTGTTTTATCAGTTATATCGGTAAGTAATGGAATATTACGCAAGCCTTCCACCGCAGCAGAAACAGAAATGGGTGGTGTTATCATACCATCGGCTAAAAGTGCAGCGCCCCCAATCATGGCCGGTATTACCAGCCATTTTTTTTGCCGGCGTACCAAAGTGTATAAACTAAAAATACCTCCCTCGCCACGGTTATCGGCCTTAAGGGTAAGTATTACATATTTAATAGTGGTTTGTAAAGTCAGCGTCCAAATGATACAGCTTAGCCCGCCGATAATTAAACGGGGTTCAATTAATTTGCCATTAATAATTTCGCTAAATACATACAGCGGAGATGTACCAATATCGCCATAAATAATTCCGAGGGCAACAATTAAACCGGCAATGGTTACTTTATTAACTTGTTTAGACACTACAAAAAATTTAAACGTTAGTTAAGGCATTAATACAATTCCTGATACCGGCCTCAAATCATTGGGCATCATCCTGGCGAACTTGTTCTGTTCTTCTTTCTTTTTAGTAAAAAGAAAGAAGAATCAATCCTTTTAACGGCATACCATTGGGCGACTTTACAGAAGCGTAGAATACCGTTTTTTAAAAAATAGGTACAAATGTAGAATGAAATTGAATATGAGTGCAGTATTATTTTTACATTTTAAAGAAACGGTTAATAATGTTTGGCAATTACAAATGAAGACCAGTTTAATTCTATTGTATAGCTGTGGTGGCAAAATTATATTCTCTGCCATTTTTAAGAGTATTTCCAACACCATGTATAATTCAACCAGCTTATATTTTTATACTGCTAATGCAAACTTTATTGCTGCAACTTTGTTATAATAATTTATTTACTTTTCTTAAATAAACAGTAATTGTCCTCATATACATCGGGTGTATATTTATGGTAACCTAAATCATTTTACACTATTAAATGCACTT
>NZ_JANMUN010000217.1:0-21393 GCF_031391665.1 Ferruginibacter sp. | reverse complement strand
AAGTACAGATGGCGGACAAACTTTTTCAACCGTATTAACTGCAAGTACACCTAATGATGGTACAGAATCTTTAGTAATTCCTGTTGGCGCAACCACAACAGCAAGAATAAAAGTAGAAGCTGTTGGTAATGTTTTCTTCGACATCAGTAATACCAATTTTACCATTGGTGGTGCTATTGCCTGTGGCGATGCAACAGGGTTAACAGCATCTGCCATTGCCGATAATTCGGCAACTGTTAGCTGGAATGCAGTTGCAAATGCAGTTAGCTATGCGGTGGATTATAAATTAAATTCATCAGCTACCTGGATAAGTTTTTCAACAGCACAAACGGGTACTTCTGCAAATTTAACCGGGCTTACACAGGGTTCTTTATACGATTGGAGAGTGAGAACAACTTGTGCTTCAGGAAGCGGAAACTTTGCAGCAGCACAGTTTACAACAACTGCTCCCTTTGTTTGTAATGCACCGTCGGGTCTTGGAAGCTCTGCAATCACAAGTTCGAGTGCTACTGTTAGCTGGACGGCAGTTAGTGGTGCAGTAAGTTATGATGTGGATTATAAATTAGCCAGTTCCGGCACATGGATAAATTCAATTACGGGTACAACATCAATATCAAGAAGTATTACTGGATTAACAGCATCTTCTCTATACGATTGGAGAGTAAGAACAAATTGTTCTGCTGCCAGCAGCGCATACACTCAGTCACAGTTTACAACTGCGGCAGTAAGTACCTGCCCCGGCATTTATGATATAAGCACAAACGGTACAGCAAGTGGTGCAGCAACAATTCCATTCGATACAGATATTAAAGGTTTGATAAGCCCATCTGCCGATAACGATTATTACAAGTTTGTAATTACAACCGGCGGTACGGCTACCATTACACTTACTACTTTGCCACTTGATTATGATATTCGTTTATACAGCAGTAATGGTACAACACAGTTAGCCATTTCTCAAAACGGAGGAACAACCAGTGAGACTATTACACGTACCTACACAGCAGGTACTTATTATGTAAGAGTGTACGGATATCAGAATGCAAATAATGCAACCAACTGTTATACTTTAAAAGTACAGTTAGGTACAGCCAGCAGAGAGGCCGGAGCAGAAGTAATAACTTTTGCAGGTGATAAACTTTCTGTTTCGCCTAACCCGGTTGCTGCAACAGCTAATTTATCATTTAAAGCTGCTGTTAATGGCAACGCTACTGTAACAGTTGCCAACCAGGCGGGAGCCATAGTGCTTTCGAAACTGGTAACGGTAAATGCGGGAGCTAATATTGAAAAATTAGATGTAAGCAAACTGGCTGGTGGAATGTATTTTGTAAAAATACAAACTGGTGATAAGGTAGAAGTGGCCAGGATAGTTGTAGTGCAATAATTTTTGAATAAATAAAAGAATGCAAAAGGAGGCTGTATTATTACAGCCTCTTTTTATTTACATTTGATAACACAAAAGCTAAACATGAAGTATATTTCCATTAGTTTTTTTTATTTAATATTGTTGTGTAAAGTTAATGGGCAAACTAATTTACCCAAACCAACCAAGGCGCAATTGGCATGGCATAATATGGAGTTTTATTTGTTCATGCATTTTGGCCCCAACACATTTACCGATTTGGAATGGGGGCATGGTAATGAAAAAGAAGAAATTTTTAATCCGGCAAAATTAGATTGTGAACAATGGTGCCGTGTGGCAAAAGCATCTGGTGCAAAAGGCATCATCATCACTGCAAAACACCACGATGGGTTTTGTTTGTGGCCCAGTAAATTCAGCAAACATACGGTTAGAGAAAGTAAATGGAAAGATGGTAATGGCGATGTACTGAAAGATTTATCTGCAGCCTGTAAAAAATATGGATTAAATTTTGGCGTGTACATTTCTCCGTGGGACAGAAATCATCCTGATTATGGAACCGAAAAATACAACGATGTATTTGTAAAAATGATGACAGAAATTTTTACCAACTACGGCCCCATTTGGGAACTGTGGTGGGACGGCGCCAATGGCGAAGGCCCCAATGGAAAAAAACAAATCTACGATTGGGCAAGATTTAAAAAAACAGTTAGGCAACTTTCTCCAAATACTGTGATTTTTAGCGATGTTGGACCAGATATAAGATGGTGTGGCAATGAAAACGGTATTGCCGGCACTACCAACTGGAACACTTTAAACACCGATGGATTTGAACCAGGTTTGCTTGCGCCAACAACAGATACTTTAAATGCAGGAAATGTAAATGGTAAATACTGGATACCTGCAGAATGTGATGTTAGCATAAGACCCGGATGGTTTTATCATAAAGCAGAAGATGACAAAGTAAAAACACCGGAGCAATTATTTCAACTGTATTTAAAAAGTGTGGGCCGTGGGGCTAATTTATTATTGAATGTGCCTCCTGACGGAAATGGGTTGATTACAAAGTTTGATTCGGCGGCGTTGGTTGGGTTTATGAAATTGAGGGAGGAGAATTTTAAAAATAAATTTCAATTTGATGGTATTTCTTTTACAAAGAATAAAAGGTTTAAATACAGCAAAAAACTTTTTGACGATAACAATCAAACTTTTGTAAGGGTTAGGGGGAGTAAAGAAAATAGGATACGACTTTATTATAAAACGGGGGCTCAAATAAATTGTATTATTTTAAAAGAATTTATTAAAAAAGGACAAAAGATTAACAGTGTAAAAATAGAATATTTTGGTTGGGGTTCAGATGCAGGTATCAGGGAAGTGAAATCTTTTAGTACTATGGGTAGTAAGCGTATAATAACATTTCCGAGAATTAATGCAAAACATATTTATATTACGCTTACTAGTTTAAAGGCTGCTCCGGTAGTTAGTGAGGTTGAGGCCTATTTAATTGATGAAAATTTAATTGAAAAATAAATCTTGCTACAATGAAAAAATTGATTGCGGTATTACTATTTTTTTTCTCCATAAAAATAGCTGCACAAACTTACCAACCCACGTGGCAAAGTTTAGATAAGCGGCCAGTACCCAGCTGGTTTACCGATGCAAAATTTGGCATCTTTATTCATTGGGGCGTTTATGCTGTGCCGGGCTGGTGTACAAAAGGTAATTATGCAGAGTGGTACCAGCAGGGTTTACAGGGTAATGATACGGCAAGACAAAAATTTCATAAAGCAAAATTTGGCGACAGAACTTATTATGATTTGGCCAACGATTTTAAAGCCGAGTTATTTAACCCCGACGAATGGGCAAAAGTTTTTGAACAGAGTGGTGCAAAATATATTGTGCTTACTTCCAAACATCATGATGGATTTACTTTATGGCCAAACAAAGAAGCCAATAAAACATGGGGTTTTAAATGGAATGCCGTTGATGTGGGGCCGAAAAGAGATCTGCTGGGGGATCTTTTTAAAGCTGTGCGTAAAACTTCGGTGCATGCAGGCATGTATTATTCTTTGTACGAATGGTTTAATCCTTTGTGGAAAGCAGATAAAAATAAGTACGCTGCCGAACATGTATGGCCGCAGATGAAAGAACTGATCAATAATTACCAGCCCGATGTTTTTTGGACGGATGGGGATTGGGAAGCCAGTGATGAAGTATGGAGGAGTAAAGAATTTTTAACCTGGCTGTATAACGAAAGTGTGGTAAAAGATAAAGTTATTGTAAACGACCGCTGGGGTGCAGGATTACGTTTTAAACATGGAGGAATTTTTACACCCGAGTATCAACCCGATTTAGATTTTGAAGACCATGCATGGGAAGAAAGCCGTGGCATGGGGTTTAGCTATGGATATAACAGGGAAGAAGATGCCTGGGATTATAATTCTACCCAATCATTGGTATTGCAACTGATAGATAAAGTAAGCCGTGGCGGAAATTTTTTATTGGACATTGGTCCTGATGAACATGGAAAAATTCCACCCATAATGCAGGAGCGTTTATTGCAAATGGGGGAGTGGTTACAAATAAATGGCGAAGCAATTTATAATACTGCAAGATGGAAAACACATTCGCAATGGAGCGACGGCAACAGGGAATATAAAAACAGAAGTGGTGATATGCTGTTAAAAATTACAATTGATCCTGATCCCGGTTATGCAGTAAAAGAAATATTTTACACATATAATGCGGCAACAAATTCTTTGTATGCCATCTTTCCAAAATATCCCGATAATAAAAAATTAGTGTTGAAAGGTATAGATTTAACTGAAGGTAATAGCAAAGTTAGTTTTTTATCAACTAAAGACAAACTTTCGTGGAGTACAGATGAAGATAATACAATAGTAGAGTTACCTCAGTACAACCCCAATAAAATAAAAGCTCCTTACGCTTATGCAGTTAAAATAGAAAATTTTGGGAAGTTTGCAGCTAAGCCAAAAATTGAAACGGAATATAAAGTTGATGCAATGAAACCAACTGTAAGTTTAACAGCAAAGGAAGTTGAAGCTATAAGATATACAACTGATGGCACTGAGCCCAATCAAAATTCTACCTTATATACAAAACCATTTAAGATTGAAAAAACAACGGTAATTAATGCTAAGGCTTTTTTAGCCGGTGCATTACCCAGCGAAACTAACAGCCAGCAGGTAAAAGTTTTTGAGTGGATGAAACCTGTAAAAGTTAATAATCCAAAACCTTCAATAGCATACAATTATTATGAAGCAGATAAAGATATTAATTTAGTTAATCCATTTAAATCAACTCCTGTAAAATCAGGTTTTACACCAATAATTAATCTTGATAAAAAACAGCGTGCCGATAAATTTGCATTTGAATTTTATGGATTTATTAAAATTGAAAAGGATGGCATCTATACTTTTTTTACAGAATCGGATGATGGCAGCAAATTATTTATTGACGATATTGAAATTGTGAATAATGACGGTGAACATGGTGCAGAAGAAAAAAGTGGCAGGGCAGCTTTAAAAAAAGGCTTTCATAAAATAAAAGTTTTATATTTTGACAGCGGTGGCGGCAATGCTTTAAAAGTTTTGCTCCAAAAAGAAGGTGAGGGGAAGCTAGAATTATCCCTGTCATTGCTGTTTTCTGAATAAAGCAATTACAGACGAAGGAATAAAAGAATTAAAAAACTTGCAGCAAATTTATTTATACAAAACTGGAGTAACCGGCAGCGATTATTTTAATCTTAAAAAATTATTTACACAAACTGTTATTGATACCGGAGGTTATAAATTAGAAATGCTGGCAACGGACACGACTCTTGTAAAGCCTACTAAAGTAAAAAAATAATTTTATACCAATCGGATATTTAATCTACCTGGTAAAAAAATGTCAGGTTGAGCTTGTCGAAACCGGGTGCAAGAGTCAATCCGCCTTCGACAAGCTCAGGCTGACAGTGTATTTTCAATGTCAAATTGGTATTATTTTCCTGTAAAATTCGCTTTACGTTTTTCTAAAAATGCAGCAGTGCCTTCTTTCATATCATCAGTAACAAAGCAATCACCAAAAGCCAATACTTCTTTATCATAACCATTTTTACCATTGGTAAAAGAGCTGTCGCTAACTACTGCAATATTTACACACTCAATAATTTTACTTATAGCAACTGGCGCTTTACTCATTATTACATTTAAAATGTCTGCTGTTCTTAACAGTAAACTATCGGCGGTGGTAACATGATTTACTAAACCCAATTGTAATGCTTCTGCAGCATCAATTAAATGAGCCGTCATTTGCAGTTCCATACTTTTTCCTTTGCCCACCAGTTGTGTTAAACGTTGTGTGCCGCCATAACCGGGTATCAATCCCAGGTTAACTTCTGGTTGGCTAAACTTTGCATTTTCGCTGCACAATCTAAAATGGCAGGCCATCGCCAGTTCGCAGCCACCACCTTATGCAAAACCATTTACTGCAGCAACAATTGGTTTTTTACTGTTTTCAATTTTAAAAAAAACATCCTGTCCACGTTTGGCTAATGCCATTGCTTCGTCTTTATTTAATCCGCCAAACTCAGTAATATCTGCACCGGCAACAAATGCTTTTGGGCCTGCACCAGTTATGATGGCAGCTTTAATTGCAGCGGTATTATTTATTTCATCAACGGCTGCATCTAAATCTGTAAACACCTGTTTATTTAATGCATTTAATTTATCGGGGCGATTGATTGTGATAGTGAAGATGCCATTTTCTAAAGCTGTAAGCAGTGTTTGATACATGGGGAAAGTTTTCTCAAAAGTAAGGATAAAAAGAAAACTATTACCTGTTATACTGCTAAAGATAAACCTTAAGTGTATTTACAAAATAACAATGAGTATTGTAATGGCCAAAGCTAAAAAAAGAAACATAATTATGTCGGTTATGGTTTCTTTGTCTTTTTTTAATTTACCAAATCCTTTCATAAAGAGATTTTTATGCTTGAACGGTATAAAAATAAAATGAATGGGGCGGCCATTATAATCGTTTTTATTTAATGGCAGGTTTGGCCTATTAAATGGCAGTTAATGTAGTGTAGCTGTTTTGTATTCAACTATAAAAGCGGGGAGTAAGCAAATTGAAAAATTGATAAAGGATAAAAAAGTGCTGTAAACAAACTAAAAATTCCTGTTTACTTTCACCCACTCTTTTATATAATCGGCAATGTCAGTTGTGGTGGTGCCGGGTGCAAATAATTTTCCTACACCCATTTCATTTAATGCTTTCATATCATCTTCGGGTATAATGCCGCCGCCGGTTAATAATACATCGTTCATTTCTTTTTCTTTCATCAATGCAATTACTTTTGGAAAAACAGTGTTGTGTGCACCGCTCAAAATACTAATGCCTATCGCATCCACGTCTTCCTGCAATGCAGCATTAACCACCATTTCAGGCGTTTGCCGAAGGCCGGTGTAAATTACTTCCATGCCTGCATCACGTAATGCGGTGGCAATTACTTTTGCACCACGGTCGTGCCCGTCTAAACCTACTTTAGCAACTAAAACTCTTACAGGCCTGTCTTTTTTCATTGCAATAATTATTAAAGTTTTGTAAAAGTAAATCTATTCATCAAATATCTGCAATAGTTTCCTATTTTGCATAGTACTAATTTACCCTTCATTTTTATTTTATGAACCCATCTGCTGCTGGCGAAATTGGTGATTATTTAAAACATGGTGATTATTCTGTTGCTGTAAGGCGAACACTCGATTATTGTTTGGATACCGGCGACGATGCCTTAATTGAAAATGCTGTTAACTGGAGCAGGGAATATCATGTAAATGAAAATTCAAAATCTGCAAAACCCATTCCTGATAATTTTATCAGCGAAGCAGAAAGTATTTTGCAACAGGCATCAAAAATACAATCCGGCATCAGTTATCAAACAAAGCCATTAATAAGTGCCGAAAAAATTTCTAAAACTTACAGCGGTGGGGGCTTTAGTTTAAAGCCAATAAATGTTTCAGTAAATACCGGTAATGTTTTAGGTGTGGTGGGAGAAAATGGAAATGGTAAAACAACATTGCTGCGTTGCCTTGCCGGGCAACTGGCTTTGGATAATGGCGAAATAAAGTATCATCTTTTGCAAAAGCCGGATGCTTATGCGGTAAAAAATCACATTGCATTTATTCCGCAGCGTATTCCAAAATGGTATGGTTTATTAAAAGATAATTTACATTTCAGTGCTTCAATTGCCGGTGTGTATGGGGAGAAAAATAATTTGATGGTGAACTTTATGCTGGAGCGTTTAAACCTCAGCAGCTATGCACACCTTACCTGGAACCAGATAAGCAGCGGCTACCGCACACGGTTTGAAATTGCAAGAATATTATTACAAAAACCAAGGCTGTTAATTTTAGATGAACCATTGGCCAATCTGGATATTAATGCACAGCAAACTATTTTAACCGATTTAATTTTTATGGCTAAGGGTGCTCATAATCCCATGGGTATTATTCTCAGCTCACAACAATTACATGAAGTGGAAAAAGTTGCAGACACCGTTATTTTTATTAAGCAGGGCAATTGTTTATACAGCAGTAACGACAGGGCAGAAAAAATTACCAGCAATGCAGTTGAGTTTGAAACTGCAGCCGGCAGAGAAAGTATTATTGAATTATTTGGTGCAGAAAATATAGAGCTGCAGTTTAACGGCGGTTTTTATACCATTATTTCAACTGCATTATCGGCACAGGAAATAATTGGTAAAATGATAGCCGCACAAATTGCCATTACTTATTTCAGGGATATTACTTACAGTACCAAACGTTTTTTTTAAACACTGCAACTTTACTTACATGAATAAAAGGCCCTTAGTTCCATCTTTTTTACAAAGGTTAGATGATAGATTATTACGCAATAGACCAAATACCTGGGCGGCACGTACGCATTTGGTTATTTGGTTTGCTGTTTTATTTGCGCTGGCTTTAACTGCATTTTGTTATTTAGCTTTTTTTGATGCCAAGCAATACAGCAGCACCGGTAGCTGGACAACATTTGTTGGCCTTATTGCTTTTATTGGATTTGTTTTTTGGCTGATTTTTTTATTGCGCTTTAATGTTTTTAAACGCTATGGCAACTGGTTTATGTGGGATGGCTTAAAAAGTTTTGGTTTATATTTTTTAAGTATTGGTGCAATGGTAGCACTTTGTTTTATTCCATCGGCAGTAGAAACTTACAGGGCCAACCAGCAATTTGGTAACGATGAAATTGTAAATGATATTAATGAAATAAATACCAATGCCTGCAAACTAGAATATAATTTATTGCCACTGCAATGGACAGCAGATACATTTGATATTATTAAAAGACCGGTTACCGTTACTACATACACCGAAGAAGAAATGGTAACTGCTGATACACTGGTAACTGCAGTTATTGAACAGGCAAGTATTGAACCGGTTCAAAATTATGTACGTCCACACTCTGTAATGGATACAGGTGAACTGAGAAGAAAAATTGCAGAAACAGACAGCCTGGTAAAAATAAACGACTCTTTATATGTATTTTTTAAATGCCCCGATTACCAGTTTGTAAGTTCTTATAATGCTGATGGACATGCAACAAAAAAAATATTAAGATCTGCTGATATTTATTATGCTGTAGTAAAAAATTATCAGAAGCCAAACAACAGGCCTGCCTTACTTACCAGGATGGATGAATTAAAAGCAAAGTATGCAGCTAACAGCCGCTATTCTTCCTATATAGATTTTGATGTTACTTACGATATTAACGATGACTACCAAAAGAAAATAAAAAAGAAGTACAGCTTAAACCATATAGGTTATGGTATTGATAATGCAGTAGAAAAAAAGTATGCCTGGATAGACAACTGGCATGTTTATCTACGTTTTTTTTATTACATCACTTTACTGGCTACATTATTAGTATTTATTTTCAGGCACAGCACTGTTAAAACATTTTTTCTTTCGGTATTAACAGCAGTATTATTGATGATAATTACCGGGCTTTTAATGGTAATGAGTAATGGTAACGAAACTTCTGTTTTATCTTTTATGATTGTGTATTATATAGTTTTTGCCATCATTGCATTGTCGATTTTTGCTGCTAAAGTGCGTAATGCTATACAGGGTATTTCTTTAAATTTATTTTTATTTGCAACACCTTTTATTCCTTTAATTTTTGTTGCGCTAAACGAAGCTATAAAGCAAAAGCAATCTTATATTATTAGAACACAGGAGGTTGATAACAGTGCTTTGTACTTTTTAATTGCAGAAATTGCCGGCAGTGTTATTTTATTAGTTTTATTGGAACCTTTGTTTAGAAAATTATACCGCAAATGGTATGCAGCACCGGAAAATTAATTCTTAAATAATACCAATTAGTAGACATTGAAAGAATACTGTCAGCCTGAGCCTGTCGAAGGCGGGTTGACTATAGCACCGGTTTCGACAGGCTCAACCTGACATTTTTTTTAATCATACAAATTCAATGTATAGTTGTTATAATAAATTTTATTCTTTAAACTTTAGCAGCGATGCAATACAGAAAATTTGGCAATACAGATTTAACCGTTAGTGAAATTGGTTTTGGCGCATGGGCCATTGGCGGCAATGCCATGGTAGGCAACACTGCAATCGGATGGGGCAAGGCAGATGATGCGGTATCTGTTACAGCTATACACAAGGCGTTAGACCGTGGTATTAATTTTTTTGATACTGCCGATTTTTATGGCCTTGGACATTCAGAAAATTTACTGGGTAAAAAACTTTCTAAAAATAAAGAAATTATTATGGCCACAAAAGTGGGCCATAGAAATGTTAATGAAACCATACAATTAGATTACAGTAAAGAGTATATTATTGAAGCCTGCGAAGCCAGCTTAAAAAAATTGCAGAGAGATACAATAGATTATTACCAGCTGCACAGTTCCCGTATGCAGCATTTTGAAAAAGAAAAATGTGTAGAAGCAATGGAAATTTTAAAGCAGCAGGGAAAAATAAGATACTGGGGTTTATCATTAAATACTTTTCATCCTGAGCCCGAAGCTAATTATTTAATGGATAATAAAATGGGGCATGGATTTCAGTTAGTGTATAACATCATTAATCAACGAGCATTACCAACAGTAAAAACAGCAGCCAAAAACGGTTATGGTGTAATTGCACGTATGCCTTTGCAATTTGGTTTATTGACCGGAAAATTTTCTGCTGAAACAAATTTTACTGCAGATGATCACCGCAGTTTTCGTTTTAATGAAGAAATTTTAAACACCTCTTTAAAAATTTTAGACAAAAAAATATGGCCGCTTTGTAATAAATATAATATCAGCAAAACTTCACTTGCACTGAGTTATATTTTAAGTTATGATGAAGTCAGTACCGTTATCCCCGGCATTCGTACACCACAACATGCAATTGATAATACCACAGGTATTACCAAATTAGCAGCAGAAGATATGAAGCTGATAGAAGATGTTTTTACAAATGACTTTGCGGCTGTTGTAAACTTAATGGAAAAACAGGGTTGATGAGTTAAAAAACTTTTAACGCATTTTCAATCCGCTTAATGGTTTCTGCTTTACCAATATTTTCTGCAATAACAAAAACCGGGGGGCCAAATTTCCCACCCACCAGCATAACCCGTAAAGGCATTTGCAATTCGCCGGGTTTAATATTTTTTTCTGTTGCAAGATTTTTAAATACATCTTCAATTGCTTCCAATCCCCAATTTTCAATTGCTGATAATTTATTTATAAATTCCAAAAAGAAATTTTTCTTTTCTTCGTTCCACTTTGGTTTTACAGCATCAACATCTAATATTTCAGGTGTTACAAAAAAGTAGCTGGCCTGATCATAAAAATCAGTTAGAAAAGTACAACGGTCTTTTACCAAACCAATTATTTTTTCAAGTTTTTCAGTATCGCTGATATCAATTTTACTATCTTGAATTAAAGGCTCAATCCTAAATCTAAAATCTGAAATCGGCAATCCTTTAATCCATTCATGGTTAAACCATTTTGCTTTTTCATAATCAAATTTTGCACCGCCGCTGTGCACACGGTCAATACTAAACTTTTCAATTAATTCTTCTTTAGTAAATAATTCCTGCTCTGTGCCTGCATTCCAGCCGAGTAATGCCAGCAGGTTTATAAAAGCTTCGGGTAAAAATCCTTTTTCTTTAAATCCTTCAGTCAATTCATTTGTTTTATTATCAAGCCAGTTCATCGCAAAAACCGGGAAGCCATATTTAGCGCCATCTCTCTTACTTAATTTTCCACTTGGCCCCAATATCAATGGCAGGTGAGCCCACTCCGGCATTTTATCTGCACCAAATAAATATTTCCAAAGCAATACATGCACCGGTGCACTCGGCAACCATTCTTCTCCTCTAAAAGCATGAGTAATTTCCATTAAATAATCATCCACTACCACAGCTAAATGGTAAGTGGGCATGCCATCTGCTTTCAACAAAACTTTATCATCTACCAAACTGGTTTCATTTTTTATTTCGCCACGTATCATATCGGTAAAAGAAATTATTTCATTTTCCGGCATTTTAATTCTTACAACATGCCTTGTACCTTTTGCTATTAAATTGTTTACTTCATCTTCATTTAACGTTAATGAATTTTTCATCTTCATCCGTAAATGATGATCGTATTGCGGCGAAGGATTTTCTGCTGTCTTAAAATCGTTACGCATTTTTTCTAATTCTTCCGGCGTATCAAATGCATAGTATGCATGACCATCTTTAATTAATTTATCAGCATACTGCTGGTAAATGCCTAGCTCTTTTCTTTCACTCTGGCGGTATGGCCCGTATTCGCCACCATGTAACGGGCTTTCATCTGGTTCAATACCACACCATTTAAGGCAATCAAAAATATATTGCTCAGCACCTTCTACAAATCTTGCCTGGTCGGTATCTTCAATACGTACAATAAAATCGCCGCCTTTATTTTTTGCAAATAAATAATTGTACAGAACGGTGCGTACGCCACCTAAATGTAATCCGCCGGTGGGGCTGGGGGCAAATCTTACTCTTACTTTACTCATAAATGCAAAGATAAGTGAGCAAAATATAGCGACATAAAAAAAGCTGCCTCAAATAAATGAAGCAGCTTAATAACAAGTAAAATATTTTTTATCTTAAAATAATAGTCCGTGCAGTTCTGCCGTCAATCGATATAGTGGCTAATTTATCGCAGGTACCATTACCAAAATCAATTAGTGCATAATGATTGGCCCCTTCAATTTTTAAAATACCCTGATCAATATTATTGCAGTTTGTTTTCTTTTGTAAAGCTGTTTGCGTTGTTCCTGTTCTTGATTTACCTGCTGCATTAGTTACTGTTCTTGTACCAGAAAGTAAAAATATATCGTCGGTAATATCTAAAGGGGTGCTTACACCTGCAGTTTGTGTAATATCTATGTTTGAGGTATGCAACCAGTATTTACCATCTGGTGCTGTAATTTTTCCATCAGTTACTTTTCTGTTCCAGCTTCGTGTGCCGGAGCCGGTTGGTGTGGTATTTGTCCAGGTAATAATGCCTTCTTTTTTAAAACTGTTTACATAATAATTATCAAAAGTAACAGTAGCTACGCTGCCAGTTTTGCGTAAAGAATCGGTTAACACAACATTGATAATGCCTTTGCGAAATATGCCGTTGGGGCTGGTGCAACCTGTACCAAAATCTATCTTAATATTTTTTGCAGGAAAATTTCCACTTACAGTAACAATAACGCATGGCGGCAGCCAGTTGTTGGTGGTAGTGGTGCTGCCCGATGGTGTGCTGCCAAGCAAATTATTTCTTGCAGCGGCTTCTTCCATTACATCACCGGCATCTTGCGTAAGGTTATCTGCAACGGCCTGATCGCCGCTTAACTCAAATGTAGTTTCAATTTCTTCAGTAGCGGTTTCATTATTTTTTTTACAAGAAGTAAAGGCAACAACAAAAGCTAACAGTAAAAATGCGGATAAAAAGTGTTTTGTTTTCATAAAATGTATAAAGGTTTTGTTTAGGATTATCTGACCAGCGCAGGCTAAAAAAGTTTAATTAGTAATAAAAATATTTTTTAAAAGATGGGTTATAAAATTGTCATTATTCTGAAAACCTAAGCAAAAAACCGCCCCGGCTTTTACGCAAGAACGGTTTTGAAATATCAATCACAAAAATTTTATCGTAACACAATTGTTCTCGGTTCTTGCCCGTCAATTGAAATGGTGGCCAGTTTATCGCAATCGCCATCGCCAAAATTAATAAGTGCATTATGGGCAGCGCCCTGTACTTTTAATTTTCCGGTTCCAATATTATCGCAGGTAGATTTTTTTTGCAGTGCCTCAGTAATAAAACAATCTCTTGTTTTACCTGTTGCATTGGTTATGGTATAATTGCCGGTAATTAAAAATATATCATCTAATAAAGTGTTAGGTGTGGCAGTACCTGCAATTTGCACAACATCTCTTACACCGTTGTGCAACCAGTATCTTCCATTAGGGGCAGTCACTCTTCCGTTTTCAACTTTCCGTTGCCAGCTTTTAGTAATTGCAGTGCTGGTATTTTTCCATGTTACAGTGCCTTCTTTTTTAAAATTATTTACTGCATAATTGCTGAAAGTAATAATTGCCTGGCTGCCTGTTTTTCTTACAGAATCCGAAAGCGTAATATTAATTTTTCCTTTACGTGTAATATTATTGGTTGAGGTGCAGCCAGTCGTTCCAAAATCTATAACAATTGTTTTTGGAAAACCAGTTGCCGGTGTTACAGTTACTGCGGCGCAGGTTAATGTGTTTGACGTAATAACAGGAAGCGATCCAAAATTACTGCCCAACAAATTTCTGTTAGCGGCAGCTTCCATAAAAATATTATTAGCATCTTCGGTAAGGTTATCGGCGACAGCCTGGTTGCCACTTAATTCAAAAGTGGTTTCATCTTCTGCAGAAGTAGTTGAAAATGTATTTTCTTTTGTGCAGGATAGTAAACTTGTAGAAAGTAGAGTAACAGCAAATGCGGTTAAAAGTCTATTTGTTTTCATAGGTGGTTTTTAAACAAACCCTTTGTGGGTTTCAATTGTACGGATTTTTATAACTGGACTTATCTTATTTATAACGACAGTAAACATTAATTATTGTGCAAAAACGAGGCTAAATTATCTGCAAATACCCCTGTATTTTGCCATATTTTCAGTGTAAATTTGGTTTGATTTTTTATGAACATAATTGCCCCCCATTTTTGGAGAGAGTCCAAAGCAAAATTTTTTAAAAAAGATTTATTCTTTATCACCACGCCATGGTGGTTACGTAAACTTTTTCCGGGATGTGTATGGGATATTAAAACCAACGAAAAAATAATTTATCTCAGTTTTGATGACGGCCCTCACCCCACTATTACACCTTTTGTATTGGAGGCTTTAAAAAAGTATAACGCCAAAGCCACTTTTTTTTGCATTGGAGAAAATGTAAAAAAATATCCTGAAATATATCAACAGGTTATTGATGAAGGCCACGCAATTGGCAACCACACCATGCATCATATTAATGGCTGGAAAAATACTGATAATGATTATTTGAATGATATAGCCACTGCCGGTAAGTACATTAACTCCAATTTATTCAGGCCTCCTTATGGCAGGATAAAAAAATCGCAGATAGCTAAGTTGCAAACTGCAAGCCCTAAACTTAAAACTATAATGTGGTCGGTTTTGGCAGGAGATTGGGTTAGTACATTAACGCCTGAAAAATGTTTTGAGCAGGTAAAAGCCAATATTAGTCCGGGTTGCATTGTTGTTTTTCATGATAGTGATAAAGCGAATGAAAGAATGAGCTTTGCCATACCAAAACTGCTGGAACACTTTTATAAAATTGGTTATACGTTTAATAAAATTGGGGTAAAAACGGGGGAATGAGCCATTATTTTGGGGCTAAAATTACCAGAAGTTCTTTAAAAAAAATTGGGCCTGGGTAGAAACCCTGGCCCGTTTTTAATCCGTACCCTATGAAAACTAGGATAAATGTACAACCTTGTTTTCACAAAAGCAATATTTTTTTTTATTTATAATTTTATCGGGTGCGGAACGCCATTAATATAGATGATCGCATCATCATCACAATCGCCATTACCGAAGTCCAGCAAGGCTTCCCGGCCATCTCGTACTATGCGTACAGTTCCTTTTACAATCCAGCGGCAGGTAAACTTTTTTATTAAAGGGTCAACAATTGCAGAGGCCCAGGTGTGGCCAAACGAATTTGAACCTCTTGCGCCACCCTCAATTTTATAAATATCATCTAAAGGAAAATTAGGTGTACCGTTACCGGCAATTTGTAAAATATCTTTAGTGCTGTTCCATTTGCGCCAGTTGCCGTTATTGGTGTTGGTTATTTTACCATCAATAACGGTAACCTTTAACCCCTGCATGTTGGATGTGCTGGTGTTTTTAGTAATATGGGTACCCTCAATTTTAAAACTATCAACATGGTACCCAACAAATGTAGTACTCACAATTGCGCCAGGTACCAGCAATCTTTTCGTATAAATAGATACAATTTTCCCTTTACGGTACTTGCCATCTCGGCCAAGGCAGCCATTACCAAAATCGATAGTAACAGTTTTTGGAAATAGGCCAGGCTGTTGTGGTACTACTGTTACAGTAAAACATCTTTGTGTACTGGGCGAAAGTCTTACTCCCGGATCTGCTAATACAGATACGTTGGCATCAAAACCCAAATCTTCGCCTGCATCTTCTGAACTTATACTTGCAGTAATGTTAAACACATCCTCAAATTGTTCCTCTGTTTGGGCTTCTTCAGTGGTTGCATTAATTGTTGCGGCTACTTCTGCAGGCGAATCTTCTGTAGTATTTACGGCACTGTTTTCTTTTTTACAGCTGGTAAATAGCAGTGCACCCAGTAATACAAAAGCCGGGAGCAACCTGGTTAGGTTAATTGTTTTCATAAAAATAATTTTTTAAATAATGGTGAATAATAAATACTTTTTTAAGACAACGGTTGCATAACATAGTTTAAAGCCCTGTTAATTTTTTTTTAATGACTTTTGTATTTTTAAAACCAATTATGATTTTTACAGATACCCATTGCCATCTTTATTCTAACGAATTTGCTGCGGATATTGATGAGGTAATAAAGAGAGCGGTAATTGAAGGCACCGATAGATTTTATTTGCCGGCAATAGACAGTACAACGCATGGTCAAATGATTATGCTGGAAGAAAATTATCCCGGTAAATGTATTGCTATGATGGGATTGCACCCCTGCTCGGTAAAAGAAAATTATTTAGATGAACTGCACATAGTTGAAGACTGGCTTGCTAAAAGAGAGTTTGCAGCAGTAGGAGAGATTGGGCTTGATTTTTACTGGCATAAAACATTTACTGAACAACAGTATGATGCATTTAGAAAACAAATTGAATTATCGCTGCAATACAAATTGCCCATTGTAATTCATACCCGTAATGCAATCCCCGAAACAATTACGCTGGTAAAAGAATATGCATCAAAAGGCATTACTGGAATTTTTCATTGCTTTAGCGGTACTTATGAAGAAGCGGTTAAAATTACCGACATGGGATTTTATTTAGGCATTGGCGGAGTAATAACTTATAAAAATGCAGGGCTTGCCGAAGTAATTGAAAAAATTGATACTAAACATTTAGTTATTGAAACCGATGCACCGTATTTAACACCCGTGCCTTTCAGGGGGAAAAGAAATGAAAGCAGTTATTTAAAGTATATAATTGAAAAATTAGCGCAGGTAAAAAATATGCCTGTTGAGGAGATAGCAGCAGTTACCACAGCCAATGCCCAAAAAATATTCGGCGTATAAGGATTGATGCTGTATTTTTGCCCTCCTTTAAAAAAGGAGAGTTGCTTTAAAATAATGGAGACGTGTCCGAGTGGCTGAAGGAGTCCCGATTCTTCGGGAGAAAGTGTGATAGGGAAACATCTTATATAAAAATAAATAATGGAGACGTGTCCGAGTGGCTGAAGGAGCACGCCTGGAAAGTGTGTATAGGGGAAACTCTATCGAGAGTTCGAATCTCTCCGTCTCCGCATGAAAAAAGAAAAACCTTCATGATAGGAAGGTTTTTTACTGTGCTGTCTTTATCATTGCTATTTAAAAATTTCCTGCTCTTCTCTCTCTGCAACCGGAATTTTTCTAACAAAATCATCATACCAACCTTCTTCATGATTACTGTAGGCACCATAAGCATCAATACTGTAACCTGTTAATCCATCATTAGCTTCTATTAAATACAAAATGGTGTTATCTGAAGGGTCGCTGTCTCCTTCAAAGCGAAAGGTTTTAATTATTTTAAGATCATCAGGCTGGTATAATTTTTCTGAAGGACTTTTAAACCCTTCTTCAGAAATAATAAATTCATTGTCCTGTTTTCTAATACGCAGTTGTTCTAAAACGCCGCTTAATGTAGTCATCATAATAAAATATTTAATTAAAAAATATTGCTAAACAACATGCCCCAATTGCATGCCAAAAAAGGTGAAATTAAAATCTTCCATTTTTGCAGCAGTATTATTGGCATGATTTTGTAAATATTTATTGTACAATGAGTATATAAAAACTAAAATTTATTTTTATGTCAATTAATCTTTTAGAAACTGTTCAGCAAAATTTAGGCTATCCTGCACTGCAAAAGATAGATCCCAATACACAGCAGGTAGTTGTTGATGATAAAACACCCGCAGAAGATAAATTTAGTCAGGCTGCCATACCTGCGGTGCTTACCGCTTTGTATAGATATGTACAAGCAGACGAGGGTGCCACAGCATTTTTACGGGGCAATAATTCCACAAACTGGGTGAGTGAAATTTTTGATGATAATAAAAAGGAAGTGGTACAAACAATTTCGGCTTACGCAAAACAATCCAATGCAGACCCGGTTGAAAAAATTAATGCAATAGCAACCGAAACTGCAAAAGTGGTAAAAGAAAATTTACCAGAAGGTGCCGGAGTAAAGGAAGTAAAAGTTTTTTTCAGTAATCAAAAAAATAATATTTTATTGTATTTGCCTGCGGCATTAAATATGGGTGATTTACTGCATGATGCTGCATTGGATGACAATACGAATAAAATGGAAGGCCCAATATCGAGTTTAATGCAAAGTATTGGTAATGCTTTTTCCAAGCCTGTTACCGAAGAAGAAGTTAAAAAGCCATAGTTAACTTACAGCTGTGCGTCTTCGTAACCTTTAATTTTATTGTATAAAGTTTTGCGGTCTATCTTAAGTATTTCTGCAGCTTTGGTTTTATTAAAATTTACTTCTTTTAAAACATGCATAATAGTTTCATACTCGGCTTTTGAAGCGGAATCTTTTAGATCAAGCGAAATTTTTTGCGGTTCGGCAGCAGCAGTGGCTGATGTTGTTTGATTTGAACTGCTGTTACTTATTTCGTGCGGTAACGAAGCAGCTGTTATGCGGCCACTGCCTGTTAGTAATGTACACCTTCTTATTACATTTCTAAATTCTCTTAAATTACCGGGCCAGTTGTATTTAATAAACATATCCAGTACTTCATTATCAAATCCATCTATTTTTTTATTTAATTCAGCCATTGTTTTGCTTAAAAAGAAATCAGCAAATAACGGTATGTCATTCTTCCTGTTTCTTAATGGAGGCAGGCTTATAGAAAATTCATTAAAACGATGGTAAAGATCTTCTCTGAATTTTCCCCTGCGGTATGCCTCCTGTAAATTTTCGTTAGATGCTACAATAACCCTTACATCTACATCAATTTCTTTATTGCCACCCACCCTTTTAAATTTTCTTTCCTGTATAACTCTTAAAAGCGATGCCTGAATTTCAGGCGATAAATTTACTACCTCATCTAAAAATAACGTACCACCATTGGCCAATTCAAAATGGCCTTCTTTATCTGCAAGTGCACCGGTAAAAGATCCTTTCATATGACCAAATAACTCGCTGCCTGCAAGTTCTTTTGATAAGGTGCCGCAGTCCATTGCAATAAAAGGTTTACCTTTTCTGTTGCTTCTTTCATGTATTGTTTTTGCTATTACTTCTTTGCCCGTACCACTTTCGCCATACAATATAATGCTGAAATTTGTGGGTGCTACCAGGTCAATTTGTTTGTATAAATCTTTTGTGGTTGCATCCTGCCCTTCTAAAAATTCCTGTGCAGAGTTAAATGATGCACTAACAGTTTTATTTTCTTTAAAAGTTGTTACGGAAGTTTCAGTATTAGGCTGATTAAGTGCTTTGCTTAAAACATTTAATACCTCATCGGGTATCAATGGTTTGGTAATATAATCGTATGCGCCTGCTTTAATTACATCTACTGCAGTTTTTATATCACTGTACCCGGTAATAATTAAAACAATGGTAGCAGGGTTATGTTGTTTTATTTCTATTAAAATATCTTTTCCGTCTTTTTTATCCCCAAGCCTGTAATCACATAAAACAATGTCAAAAAAACTGGCCATAAATTTTTCAATGCCTTTATTACCCGAATGTGCGGTATCAACTTCGTATCCGTTTTTTGAAAGAAACCTGCTTAGCAGTGTACACATATCTGCATCGTCATCAATTATTAAAATCCTTTTTTTCATGCAATTTATTTTTATAAAGATACAAATAGTTATTAAGGCATTGTTTAAAAGAAACTGGTGATAAAAAAACAGGTTTACAAATTTGGAATTACCACATTGTAAACCCGTTTGTTTCCAAAACCAAAACCTGAACTTTTTATATTATTAACTGCTATTACCCGTTATAATGAAAAAAACCTGCCAAATTATAATTAACTCTTTTTTGTATAATGCAGTACTATAATATTAAAAATTGCTTAAAAAATTCCACACCTGGGGAAAATCATCTACTATAATATTACTAATGATGGCAGGCGAAGCAAATTTCATCTAAATAATTTTTAATTATAACTGGCAAAAAAATTGCAACCTTTACTGTAACGTAAACAAGTAAATTGTATATTTATATGATACAAGCTGCTATAAATTTATTATGGTGAAGGCATTAATTATAGATGACGAGATAGATATTTGCTACTTATTAAGTGGAATACTACGCAATAAAAACATACACTCTAATTATGTCAATTCAATTGACGAAGCCAGGCTTGCGTTAAAAATAAACTCCCCACAAATTGTATTTTTAGATAATCACCTTCCCGATGGCATGGGGGTTAATTTTATTACAGATATAAAAAAAAATAACCCTGGTACAAAAGTAGTAATGATCACAGCTTACGACACGCCTGTGGACAGACGAAAGGCGCTTGCAGAAGGGGCCGATTTTTTTATTGCAAAACCATTCTCCCGTGATACTATTTTTCAAACTGTAGAACAGCTTGGTCACTAGAATTTTTCCCCCTTTTGTAGAATTTTTTCCCGATTAACGTTATTAAAGAGTTGTATCTATATTCTAAAAGTAGTTTTACAGCTTGTTTTTTTATTTTAAAACTTTGGCAAAGTTTTTTAATACAATAAGTATTCTATTCATTAACACTTAAATTTTTTTTATGGGAAATCTATTGTACATCATTGCTGTAATTTTAGTTATTGCCTGGGCTATCGGCTTTTTAGGTTATCATGCCGGGGGCATCATCCATATTTTATTAGTAATAGCAGTAGTTGCCGTATTATTAAAAGTAATAAGGGGGAATGCTTAATTGCGGCTTTCGTTTTTTATTTAATTGCTATGCTGCATAAACAGTTTTTTGTTTAACCAGAAAGCGGTAATAATTTTTTATAAAGCATGGTTATAAATAAATCAAATCCATTTTATGTAAGGCTAACATTAATTTTATTAATGTTAGCCTTAATTGGTTTTATAATATTTGTGGGGCAGGATATTATTGTTCCCCTGGCTTTTGCTATTCTGCTGGCAGTTTTATTATTACCTTTTAATAATTATTTAGTAAGAAAGGGAGTGTCAAGGGTTTTTGCCATAATTTTTTCGTTAACACTTTTTATTATTGTTTCAAGCGGCATCATTTATTTTCTTT
>NZ_JANMUN010000156.1:0-7734 GCF_031391665.1 Ferruginibacter sp. | reverse complement strand
GCATCAATAAAAACTAAATCCCACTGCTGGTTAAGTGTTGTAAGTACCTGCCGGGCATCTCCAAAATGTAAAATTATGGTATCCTTAACGTTTGCTTTTTCAAAATATTTTTTTGCTGTGGCTGCATCTTCTTCTCTAATTACTATAGTATGTAATTGCCCGAGCTGTTGCAAACCTTTTGATAAACACAAAGCACTAAAGCCCGTAAACGTTCCTATTTCTAAAATATGTTGCGGCTTAATCATGCAGCTTATCATTTCTAAAACTTTACCCTGCACATGACCGCTCAGCATTTGTGCATGCGGATGATGCTGTAATGTATACGCTTCTATCTCCTGCAATATTTCATCTAACGGCGATGAAAATTGTTTGGCATAGTCTTCTGCAATATGATTTATTATCTCCATTAAAAATTAGGTGCTAATGGTTTTGTTTTATAATAATCCAGCATAAAATCCACTACTTCTTCAGCAGTATCAAACAGGTGAATTAAATTTAAATCTTCAGGATTAATATTGTGCTCCTCTTCTCCCATCGTTTCTTTTATCCATTTTATTAATCCGCCCCAATAACTTTTGCCCACCAGTATCATGGGTGATTGTTTAAACTTTCCTGTTTGAATTAAAGTAGCTACTTCAAAAAATTCATCCATGGTACCAAAACCGCCGGGCATCATAATAAAACCCTGGCTGTATTTTACAAACATTACTTTACGTACAAAGAAAAAATCGAAATTTAAAGATTTATCTCTATCAATAAACGGATTGGGATGCTGCTCAAAAGGTAAATCAATATTAATACCAACAGATTTACCACCCGCTATTGAAGCACCTTTATTTGCAGCTTCCATAATGCCAGGGCCACCACCGCTGATAATACCAAAACCTTCTTCGGCAAGGCGCTTACTAATCTCTACTGCCAGCTCATAATATTTATTGCCGGGTTTTGTTCTGGCACTTCCAAAAATAGAAATGCAGGGCCCAATCCTGCTCAGTGCTTCAAAGCCATCAACAAACTCGGCCATTATTTTAAATATCTGCCAGCTGCTGTGTGCCTGGCTTTCTTTCCAGCTGCGTTGTTTTAAAGTGTTAATTGATCCGTTCATTTGTCAGGTTTTATTGTATAAATAGAATGCCATTCTACACTTTTTATTGTGTGGAATGGCATTTACTAACTGTGTAAAGGTATAATATAATTTTTACAAAATATTACGCCCCAATGCTGTTGATTATTTTTTCTGAATGCCTTACTTCAGGCTCAAATGATTTGTCTGCACCTTTTTTAGAAATAAACCATAACCCTAAAAAAGTAAATATCCCGTTTATCAAAATAAGTTCATTACCAATTTTGTAACCACTAAAAATACTTTCCGAAATAGATTTCAAGCCAAGTGTAACATGCAGTTTCTTTTCGTACCATTCGGGGCTGCTGAGTACATCTAAACCCAAAGCAAGTAATGGTGCTATAATACAAACCGTCCAAATTAATTTATCATTTAAAGTGCGTTTGGTTAAGATACCAAAGGAGAATAAACCTAACAGCGGACCGTAAGTAATACCGGCAAACTTCAAAATAAAATCAATAATTAATTTATCGTTGATGGCTTTAAAAATAAGTACCATAATAAAAAATACAATTGCAAAAGTAAAATGAACTTTTAATCTTGTCCGTTTCTTTTCTTTTTCAGTCCCCTCTTTTTTATTTATTCCTAAAATATCTATACAAAAACAGGAAGTGAGTGATGTTATTGCACCATCCACGCTGGGGAATAAGGCAGATATTAATGCGATGATAAAAATAATACCAATAGTGCCGCTGAATGCATCGCTCAAAGCAATGGTAGGAAAAAGATCATCCGGAGCAACAGTGATATTATTTGTACTTGCATATAAATAAAGGATGCCACCTAAAAATAAAAATAAAAAGTTTACTATCATCAGCACGGCAGTAAACGTCATAATATTTTTCTGCGAATCTTTTATATTTTTTACACTGATATTTTTTTGCATCATTTCCTGGTCAAGCCCCGTCATGGCAATGGCAATAAACATACCGCCTATAATATGTTTTAAAAAGTAAGAGCCAGCTTTTACATCCATGTTAAATACTTTAGTGTAACCTTTTTCATTCATTAATGATAAGGTACTCCCAAAATCCATACCCATAGCTTTTATAATAACAAAAATACACACCACCAAACCCAGCAGCATACCGGTAGTTTGTAAAGTATCTGTATAAATAATTGTTTTTACGCCGCCTTCAAAAGTGTACAATAAAATCAGCAGTAAAATAACTAATGCGGTTACTACAAAAGGTATATGCAATTTATCAAAAATAAAAAGTTGCAAAATACTTATCACTAAATATAAACGGGCAGTAGCACCCACCACACGGCTGAGGATAAAAAAGAAAGCGCCAGCTTTATGTGCATTTATTCCAAAACGTTTTTCCAGATAAGTATAAATGGAAGTGAGGTTCATTTTATAATACAATGGTATCAGCACAAAAGCAATTACCATGTAGCCAATTAAATAACCCAATACTATTTGATAATAAAAAAAATTACCTGTGCCCACCCCACCCGGCACACTTACAAACGTAACGCCGCTAAGGCTGGTGCCAATCATTCCAAATGCCACCAGCATCCAGTTGCTGTTGCGGTTGCCTATAAAAAAAGATTCGTTATTGCTGCCCCTGGATGTAAAATAAGCAACAGCCAGTAACAGCACAAAATACCCTATTACAAAAGAAAATAAAATTAATGGCGACATAATTAATAATGAATAATTGATAATGAAAAATGAATAATCCGGCAACGAATAATTAGCTTGCAGGATAATTAGTAACCAAGTTAATTAATTTATGGCAATTACATCATTAGCAGTTTTTTGTGGCAGCAAAAGTGGTAACAATCCTTTATTCGAAAATCATGCAAAACAATTGGGCTATATTTTAGCCAAAAAAAATATAACATTAATTTATGGCGGCGGTAACAAAGGAATTATGGGTGCAGTGGCCAATGCAGTGTTAGAAAAAAATGGAAAGGTTACCGGTATTATTCCGCAATTATTAACCGACAGGGAACACAGCCACCAGGGATTAACGGAATTAATTATTGTGGAGAATATGCACATCCGCAAAAAAATGCTATACGAAAAATGTGACGCTGCAATAATTTTACCGGGTGGCTTTGGTACATTGGATGAACTATTTGAAATGCTTACCTGGAACCAATTAAGTATCCACAATAAAGAAATTTTTATTTTAAACAGTGCCGGATTTTATGATAACCTGTTAGCACATGCAAAAGCAATGCAGGCAGAAAATTTTTTGTACGACAGTTTTGAAGACCGTACAACTATACTTTCTGCTCCGGATGAAATAGAAAAATTTCTTTAGTTACGGTTGCGGCCATTGCCCTGGAATAAAGGGATTTGTATGCCAGCTCTTATTACCGGAAAATTTCTTCCAAGCCCATCTACATACGGCGACTCTGCTACTTTTGAAACATCCCACAAAATGGAAAAGAAATAATTCATATCTCCTACACCTTCCCGCCCACTGCAATATCCACCACCAACTAATAAACTGTTAGCATCAATTTTTTCAGTTGATTCAGTATAACCGCTATTCTGTGCAGGTATATATTTAAACTTAATAAAATTATGTTCGTACTGTGCCTGTGCAAAAAGAAATTTTACCGGGTATAATCTTACAAATGCACCAGGGCCGTACACTGTTTGTCTCACTTTATCGCCATACACCTGGTAATCTCTTTGTGAGGTATAATTAAAATTTGCAGATACGGCAACATCCACAAATTTATTTATGCTGTATCCAAAATAAGGTGTTATACCCAATACAGTTCCTCCACTAAAAAATGATGCGGTCAAACTTCCCCCTGTAAAAAAGTTTTCTTTCTTAAATCCTTTTTCTTTTGTTTCGTCTTTGTCTTTTTCGTATTGAGCAAAAACGGTAAGCGACATTGCAAAAATCATAGCGGTTAAAACTAATTTCTTCATGTTATACTTTTTAATGTGTTTATATAATGTTAAACGATGTATCAGCGTCTTTTTAACATGGCCAGACAGGACGTCAGACCATGTCGAAAATTTTTCCGCTGTTTAAAATATTGTTAGGATCAAATACTTTTTTTATACCTTTCATTAAAGAAAGGTTGGCTTTATCAAAAACAATATCCATGTATTCTTTTTGAATTAATCCAATACCATGTTCGCCGCTGATAGTACCGCCTAAAGATTTTACCAGGGTAAACATAGCTTTAAGGCCGGGAATTATTTCAGGATTGTTTAAGCTGTAAATACTGCCTTCTTTTTTTATGCGGATGTGCAAATTACCATCACCGGCATGGCCATAACAAACTGCTTTAAAATTATATTGCTTTCCCAATTCTTTTACGCCATGGATTAATGCAGGTAACGATGCCCTGGGCACTACAGTATCTTCTTCAATAGTATAACCATCTAATTTTACAGCTTCGGCTACACGGCGGCGCAATTTCCACAGTTCTGCTTTTTGCTGTGCATCATCAGCAAAAAATATTTCGCCGCAGTCAAATTGGGTTAGCAATTCAGCAATGGCTTCCATTTCACTCATCAGTGTTTCTAAATGGTTACCATCCACTTCAATAATTAAATGTGCGGCTATATCATCAGTAACAGGTACTGCAACACTGTCCATCATTTTACTCACAATCTTTAATGCATCTATTTCTACTAACTCTAAAGCGCTTGGTGTAAAACCTGCCCTGAATATTGCACTTACAGCTTCACCGGCTTTTTCTAAATTATTAAAAGGCACCAGCATCAGTAAATCATATTTAGGGTGGGGCAATAATTTTAAAACAATTTTTGTTACAATGCCCAATGTGCCTTCGCTGCCTACCATTAATTGGGTAAGATTATAACCGGTAGAATTTTTTAAAACGTTGGCCCCCGTCCATATAATTTCACCCGTTGGCAACACCACCTGTAAATTCAACACATAATCTTTTACCACTCCATATTTTACTGCTTTAGGCCCGCCGCTGTTGGCAGAAATATTGCCACCAATAAAACAACTGCCACGGCTGCTGGGGTCGGGTGGATAAAACAATCCTTTTTCTTTTACGGCATTTTGTAATACTTCAGTTATTACACCCGGCTCGGTGGTTACCTGTAAATTGCGTCCATCAATTTCTACAATGGTATTTAATCTTTCCATAGAAATTAAAACACCGCCTAAATGCGGCAATGCGCCACCTGCTAAACCTGTGCCTGCACCACGTGGAGTGACTGCAATTTTTTGTGCATTACATATTTGCATAATGGCACTGATCTCTTCAGCCGTTCGTGGCTTTATAACAACATCGGGTAAAAAGTGAAGGTTCTCCGTCTCGTCGTGGGCATAATGGTTTAAGCTTTCTTCATCCACAATTACAAAAGCATCGCCGGCAATCTTTTTAAATTGATCAATATATTTATTAACTGCTGCTGCTTTTGTTTCTTCGCTTACCATGTAACATTATTTATGTAAAAATCGTATAAAATACTGAGTTGATAAAATGATGTTTGTGCTTTATTCTCATTTGTAAATATTACTAATAAAATATTCAATATTCAACACTCAATTTTCAATGTTCAATAAAATACATGCGAAGATTAGTGAGATTGATTGAACTATAATAGTGAAACTGCATTTTAAAATGTTAAATTTTATTAACTGATTGCAAAAATTAAAATAGCTGCCTATATTTGTTACGAAATTATTCGTATTTAATCATTAACCAACTTAAAGTAAAGCCATGAAACAATTTATTTTAAAAAACAAAAAGGCCATTGCAGGTATTAGCGCCGCATTGATAATTGGTGTTATCACCATGTCTTTTCAAGACACGCCGTTTAGCCCAGTAAAAGATTTTACAGTAAACCCCATTGTTATTGATTCGCCTCCGCCAAAAAAAATTAACCAGGCAGAAGTTGACAAAGCCATGAAGGAAATAGAAAAAGCTATGGCGCAATTAAAGGAACAAATGAAGCAGCTGGATATGAACGAAATAAATTTGGCTGTAACCAATGCATTAAAAGAAGTGGATATGCAAAAAATTATGGCCGAAGTACAGCAAAGTCTTACAGAAGTGGACATGAATAAAATTATGGAAGAGGTAAATGCATCTTTAAAAGAAGTAAACGCTGAGCAAATAAATAAAGAAGTACAAAATGCTTTGAAAGAAGTGGATATGAAAAAAATTATGGAAGATGTAAATGCATCTTTAAAAGAAGTAAATGTTGAGCAAATAAATAAAGAAGTACAAAATGCTTTGAAGGAGATTGACATAAATAAAATAAACAAAGAGGTACAGGAATCTTTAAAGGATTTAAAAATAGAATTGAAAAATATTAATACCGATGAAATTAAAAAAGAATTGGAAAAAGTAAAAGAGGAATTAGAAAAAACCAAAGAAGAATTAAAGAAAACAAAAAAGACCGTTTCCGTTTAATACAGCCATGTAAAACTACAACTGTCCCGAAAATATTTGGGACAGTTTTTTTATGCTATACAAAAATGATTAATAAAAAGTAGGACACATGGTTTGCCTGTTTTGCCGCTGCGGATAAAATCCTTTTTTTACAATACTAAATTCGCTTGCCCCACGGTAATTATTAAATTTATTTAAGGAAGATAATGTGGCATCGTAACTAAAAGTAAATTTTATATTATTCAATTCAAATCCAACCATTGGTGCAATAGCATCGCCAAGGCGGTAATATAACCCTGCTACCAATTGTTTTTCGCCTGTCTCAGTAAGATTATAATTTCCGTTTAGTCCAACAACTAATTCAGTTGCCTTTGACTGTGTAGAAAAATAGGCATTGGGGTTAATGATCACTCTTTCGTTTACTTTTAAAATGGCATTTAAAAAACCAATATGCCGCATGGGTATTCGTCCTGCATTTGTTTGATCATCAAAAAAAGTTTCTTTGGGCCTGTTTACATGATGTATAGAATACCCGGCATTGATATACACATTCTCCTGCGGAAAATAAGCGTAATTCATTCCTGCCTGCACATCCATGTAACTTACACTGGTATTGTTTAAACTTACAGCTGTTACAGGATTATCGAAAAATTTACCATCAAACTGATCGGGGAATTTTAATTTAGAAGGATCAATTCTTTTATTTGCCCAGCCAATATTAAAGCCTGCACTTAATAAACTGCTGCTGCCTAATTGCTGATGGTAGGCTATTGAACCATAAATTTTTGTACTGCGTAAACTTCCGCTGCCGGCAACATCGCTTAATAAAACACCTCCAATACCCAGCCAGCCAGTTTCTAATTTATCCCTTAACAATTGAGCATCGCCAAAAATGCTGGTGGTTTTATACGGCACTGTCATTACAGCACTCCATTGATTTCTGTAATTGGCGCCTAACCTGTAGTCAGCATCGGGAATAAAACCTGTGTTTGCAGGATTAGTAGTTAATGGTGAATTAAAGAATTGCGAAAAATGCAGATCCTGTGCATGCATAGTAAGTGCAAACAATAAGCCTGTTAAAGTAAATAATGATATTTTATTTTTGCCCTTCATTCTTTATTATATCTTACCTAGTATTAATTTTTAATCAACCTTCAACCTTCAACCTTCAACCTTCAACCTTCAACCTTCAACCTTCAACCTTCAACCTTCAACCTTCAACCTTCAACCTTCAACCTTCAACCTTCAACCTTCAA
>NZ_JANMUN010000194.1:0-2422 GCF_031391665.1 Ferruginibacter sp. | reverse complement strand
CTGGGTACATTAGGGCAGGTTTTAGGAATGTGCAGTTTAAACCAGGGTGTGGTGTCGTACTCTACATTATCTAACTGGCCTTCTAACGCTGCGGTAATCATGGCACGGGTGTGGCTTAGTTTCATGCGTTTGCCAATGCCATAAGGGCCACCGTTCCATCCGGTATTTACCAACCATACTTTTACATTATGCTCTTTCATTTTTTTACCCAGCATCTCGGCATATTTTGCAGGGTGCAATGGTAAAAAAGGTGCACCAAAGCAGGCACTGAAAGTGCTTTTTGGTTCGGTAACGCCAGCTTCGGTACCGGCTACCTTAGCCGTGTAGCCGCTTATAAACTGGTACATCGTTTGGCCTGGTGTTAACTTACTTATGGGTGGCAGTACACCATAAGCATCGCAGGTTAAAAAGAAAATGTTTTTTGGAGTTTTTCCAATTGAAGGTTCTAAAGCGTTACTGATAAAATATAATGGATAACTAACCCTTGTATTTTCTGTAATTTTTTTACTGCTGAAATCAATTTTATTGGTACCATCAATAAAAGTAATATTCTCTACCAAAGCACCTGGCTTAATTGCATTATAAATTTCCGGCTCTTTTTCTTCACTTAAATCAATACACTTTGCATAACAGCCGCCTTCAAAATTAAAAACACTTTTATCCGTCCACCCATGCTCGTCATCGCCAATTAAAAAACGGTTAGGGTCGGCGCTAAGTGTAGTTTTACCGGTACCGCTTAATCCAAAAAAAACTGCGGTATCACCATCCCTACCTAAATTAGCACTGCAATGCATACTCAATACATCGGCACGCTGCGGTAATACATAATTAAGCATAGTAAAAATGCCTTTCTTCATTTCTCCGGTATAGCCGGTGCCACCAATTAAAATTGTTTTATGTGTAAAACTGAGGATGGCAAAATTTTCTGCTCTTGTACCATCTGTTGCAGGGTTTGCATTAAAGCCCGGTGCTTGTATTATGTGCCAGTTGGGAGCAAAATTTTCCATATCTTTTTCTTCGGGGCGAATGAACATGTTGTAACAAAATAAATTTGCCGACGGCTGTTCATTGATTACCCTTAAACTCAGTTTATAATTTTCATCGGCGCAGGCATAACAATCACGTACCCAAATTTCTTTGTCGCTTAAGTATTTAAGCATTTTATCTTTTAGCTGAAAAAAATATTTTTCTTCAATCGCAATATTAAAATCGTTCCAATGTACCGTGTTTTCGGTAATGGCATCTTTTACAGTAAACTTATCTTTTGGGCTGCGGCCGGTAAATTTTCCGGTGTTAATTACTAAAGCGCCGGTATCGTTTAAAACGCCTTCGCCACGCTGTATGGTTTGCTCGGTTAATTCTTCGGGTGTTAATTGATAATGTATATCGCCGCAAAGTTGCAGCCCTAAATTTACTAATGCGTTTTTAGGCAGGGCAATCATCGTTGGTACTGACATGAAAGGTTTTTTTGGTTTAGCTTTTACAATCGAGCCACAAAGTTATACTAAGTGAGTTTTAGAAGCTTTAAGCCGTAATGAAGGGATTAAAATTATTATACGCAATCGTTTGCGTAATTTCAATTATAACCTGTTTTATTAAATAAGTTCAAATATTGTAAGGAAATAGTTGAATGCATTGAATATTTTTTAATTATTCTCCAAAATGTGAATTGGCTAAATACTGCTTTTGCTTAAGCAAAAATGGTTGGCCACAAATTGTACAGATTTTCACCGATAACACATATAATTCGTGTTAATCTGCGTAATCCGTGGCAGATTTTCTTCAGTTGTGTAATTTCTGTGGGAATAACCAAAAATGTATATTGCACTATAAACTAACAAAGCATGAAATATCTTCCCCTTAATTCACAAATTTTTGTGGAGAACCGTAAAAGGTTTGTAAATAAAATGGAAAAGAATGCCATTGCCATCTTTAACAGCAATGATGAGTTGCCTTCGAATGGCGATGCCATTTATAAATTTAAACAAAACAGCGACTTGCTTTGGCTCACCGGTATTGAGCAGGAAGATTCGATGTTAATATTATATCCCGATAACCCCGATGCAAAATACCGGGAAGTTTTAGTTTTAGTAAGACCCAACGAATTAAAAGAAAAATGGGATGGTCATCGCTTAAGAGTAAATGAAGCTACTGCAATATCAGGCATTAGCACTATTATTTGGCTCGATACTTTAGATGGTACATTACAACCCTGGATACATTGGGCCGATACCATATATTTAAACAATAATTAAAACGACCGTAAAGCAAATACAGTTGGTGTAAGAGATTACCGCTATGCCGAAATGATGAAGCAGCGTTATCCATTACATAATTATAAACGCAGTGCAAAAATTTTAAAAGAATTAAGAGCAATAAAATCTGCATTGGAAATTGAGGTATTGCAGAAGGCTATTGATAT
>NZ_JANMUN010000107.1:0-25249 GCF_031391665.1 Ferruginibacter sp. | reverse complement strand
AAACTGATAAACTGGTTGGTTCCAAATCGTCGAGCTCACTTCTTTTCTTTTTACTGGAAAGAAAAGCATACATGGCAGGTATAACCAATAAAGTAAGAATTAAAGAGAACATAATACCACCTACAATAACAATACCCAACGGAATGCGGCTGGTAGAGGCATCGCCTAATGATAAAGCTAAGGGCAACGCACCTAAACTCATAGCAAGGCTCGTCATTAAAATAGGGCGGAACCTTGCTACTGCAGCTTCAATAACGGCCTGTCCTTTTTTAGCACCTGCTAATTGTTTTTGATTGGCAAACTCTACAATTAAAATACCGTTTTTTGTAACCAGGCCAATCAGCATAATCATTCCTATCTGCGAAAAAATATTTAGTGTTTGCCCAAATAAACTTAAAGATAATAATGCACCTGCAATGGCAAGCGGCACGGTTATCATAATAATTAATGGATCAATAAAACTTTCGAACTGCGCCGCCAAAACTAAAAAGATTAATATTAATGCCAGGATAAATGCAAAGCTGGTATTGCTGCCGCTTTCGGCATAATCTCTTGAGGAACCGGTAAGCGAAGTGGTAAAAGAATCATCTAATATTTTTTTAGAAATTTCTTCCATGGCTTTAATACCATCACCCACAGTTTTACCCGGCGCAAGACCCGAAGAAATGGTTGCAGATTTATACCGGTTAAAATGATAAATAGTTGGCGGCGTACTTTCTTCTTCCATCGTAACCAGATTATCTAACGGTACCGACTGGCCTGCAGCATTTCTTACATAAATACCTTTTAAATCGGTGGGGTCGTCACGGTCATCTCTTGCTACCTGGCCAATTACCTGGTATTGTTTTCCATCTCTTGTAAAATAACCCAGGCGGCGGTTGCTTAATGCTAATTGCAATGCTTCTGAAATATTTTCTATGCTTATACCAAGGTCGCTGGCTTTCAAGCGGTCAATTACAATTCTTATTTCTGGTTTATTAAATTTTAAATCTGCATCCACACCCTGGAAGATGGGATTTTTGGAAGCCTCCTCCATAAATTTTGGTAACACTTCTTTTATCTTATCAAAATTGATATTTTGTAAAACAAACTGTACCGGCTGGCCGCCACGCCTGTTTACCGAAATAGTTTGTTCCTGTATGGCAAAAATTCTTCCTTCATTAAATTTACCGGCATTTTTATTTATCATGTTCACAATTTCCTGCTGCGATCTTTTCCTGTCTTTTGGATCGGTAAGTGCAGCCCGTACCATACCTGTATTAACGGAACCTGAACCTGTAAAGCCCGGCGCAGTAATGCTTATTAAAACTGTTTTTTCAGGCACAGAATCCATAACAAATTGCGATACCTTATTAACATACTTATCCATGTAATCGTAAGAAGTTCCTTCAGGTGCAGTAACCGAAAGGCGGAACTGGCTTCGGTCTTCCATAGGTGCCAGTTCGGAAGGGATATCTTTACCAATAATATAAATGATACCAAAACATGCGAGGATTAAAATGATAGCGATCCATTTTAATTTCATAAAACCCTGCAGTAATTTACGGTAGCCATTTTCCATACCACGAAAGAAGGGTTCGGTAACATTATAAAAGCGGGAATGTTTATGCACTTTACGTGCAAGCTTAACATTTAGCACTGGTGTAAGTGTAAGCGAAACAAATGCCGAAATTAAAACCGCACCGGCCACTACAATACCAAACTCACGGAAAAGCCTGCCCACAAAGCCTTCCAAAAATATTATGGGAAGAAATACAATTGCCAGTGTTATGGATGTTGCAATTACTGCAAAATAAATTTCTTTAGAACCTTCTTTAGCGGCCTGCCACTTGCTCATGCCGTTTTCCATTTTTTTAAAAATATTTTCTGTTACCACAATACCATCATCTACCACTAAACCTGTTGCCAGTACAATAGCCAAAAGCGTTAATACATTTATGGTAAAACCACAGACGTACATAATAAAAAATGCGCCAATTAATGAAACAGGAATATCTATAAGAGGACGGATGGCAATAATCCAGTCTCTGAAAAAAAGATAAATAATTAATACCACCAGTATAATGGCGATCATTAAAGTTTCTTTTACTTCTGAAATGGATTTTTTAATAAACCTGGTTTGATCTAATGCAATGTCTAATTTAATATCTGCAGGCACTTCCTTTTTAATTTGCTCATAACGGTTATAAAATTCATTGGAAATAGCAACATAGTTGGAACCGGGTTGCGGCACAATGGCCAGCGCAATCATCGGTACTCCACTTTCTTTTAAAACCGATTCTTCATTTTCGGGACCAAGCACAGCTTCACCAACATCTTTAATTTTAATATCCGAACCATTTACATTTTTTACAATGATATTATTAAATTCTTCTTCGGTATTGATATTGCCAAATGTTCTTACTGATAATTCTGTAGCATCGCCTGAAATTTTGCCGGAAGGTAACTCTACATTCTGTTGTTGTAATGCAGTTTGTATATCGCCGGGTGTTAATCCGTATGCACTCAGTTTAGCCACATCAAACCAAATACGCATGGCATATTTTCTTTCGCCCCAAATTTGTATGCCACTTACGCCGGGTATAGTTTGCAAACGCTCCAATAAATTATTGGTAGCATATTCTGTTACCTCTAATTGATTTTTGGTATTGCTCTGCACCGTCATGGAAATAATAGCATCGCTGCTGGCATCTGCTTTGCTTACAACCGGAGGCGCATCTAAATCGGATGGTAAAGAACGAACGGCCTGCGATACTTTATCACGTACATCATTGGCCGCACTTTCTAATCCGTTACCCAGTTCAAACTCAACATTAATATTGCTGGTGCCCTGGCTGCTGCTGCTGGTAATATTTTTTACACCTGCAATACCGTTGATGGCTTTTTCTAAAGGCTCTGTAATTTGCGATTCTATAATATCGGCATTGGCACCGGGGTAAGCTGTACGTACAGAAATATTAGGCGGATCGATAGCGGGATAATCCCGTACGCCTAAAAATTTAAACCCTATTACGCCAAATAAAACAATGACGATACTGAGCACAACTGCCATAACAGGGCGACGTAAACTAAGTTCGGATATATTCAATCTGCTTTGTTTTAAAGTTATTTATTGATGTTTTAAATTCAATGCCATCTTTATTTACTACTTAAGGCATAATAAACGGAAACGTTTTTTTTAAATCATTTTAATTTTTCTTTTTTATCCCCTTTGCCCTCAGTAATTTTTTTTATCGTCTTACTGTTGCTTTAGTTCCCCTTCAGGGGGCGGAGGGGGCCTATTTGCACTTTGCTGCCGGGTTTAGTGGAAAGCAACCCGGTTATTAAAACGGTATCGCCTGCTTTTAAACCGGTAGTAATTTCCACCATTGCAGAATCTCTTATGCCTGTGGTTACTGTTTCCATTGATGCAATTCCATTTCTTACTGCCATTACTTTTTTATTTCTTGCCTGCGGAATAATGGCTTGTGTGGGTATCATCAGTGCCGCATTATTTTCTCCCAATGGTATCTGCACTTTTGTAAACGAGCCTGCAATTAATTGTGCATTGGCTTTATCTACCAATGCAATTACTTTAAGGCTCCTGGTTTCGGCTGTTATATTATTTTCTGTTGCTGTAATTTTTGCAGAATAAGAAGCATTATTATTTTCAACTGTAAAATGGATAAGGCTGCCCGGCTTCATTTGTGCGCCGTATTTTTCGGGTACAGTAAATTCTAATTTTAACTGGCTTACTTTACGCAATGTGGTAATAATAGTTGTGGGAGAAATATAGGCACCCGGTGTAATTGTGCTGGTACCCATTTTGCCACTAAACGGTGCCCTTAAAGATGTTCGGGCAATATTGGTACGAATGATATTGATATCGGCCCTGATATTATTTACAGCCAATACATTTAAATCATATTCCTGCTGGCTTACACCATTTATTTTTAATAATGCTGCATATCGTTCTGCAGTTTGGTCGGCAGTTTTTAATTGCACTAAAAGTTTTTGTAATTGCGCCTGCAAATCGCCATCATAAATTTTTAAAATCATACTGCCCTGTGCAACATTGCTGCCTTCTCTAAAATAAACACCTGTTACTCTTCCGGCAACCTCAGGATGCAATTCCACTTCCTGGTAAGCGGCTAAACTTCCGGGCACTTCAATATCCTGGGATAATAATTGTGGCGTAACGATAAATCCATCCACTTTTGCAGCCGGAGGTGTGGCTGGTTTTGAAGCTTGTTTATTTTCTTCTTTTGAAGAAGACTGGCAACTGAATAACACTAAAAGGCCTGAAAAGGCAGTGATCAACTTTATTTTTTCCAACACTTGGTTCAATTTTAATATTAGACTACAATTTATAAAAAAACTGTCGTTTATAAATAAGCTATTTGCTAAAAGGTATATTTCGGTTTTTTTTGGTAGGTGCTTCGGAGTTTCCTATGAATTATGTAACATTATTGATAAAATAATTATCCAATAATAAATATTGAATAATTTATTTACTTTAAAATGTTTGTGCGAATTTATTTTGGGTAATGAGGCTGTAAATTTACATTTTCGACACTACTTTTAAGGTATGTTTTATTCTGTTAGCCTGGTGAATAAGTTCCTGTTTTTCTTTACTTAAAATAGTTACATGCCCCATTTTTCGGCCGGGCTTAGTATCTTTTTTTCCGTAGATATGTATAAAAACATTATCTAACTGTAAAATTTCGTTTAATCCTTCGTAATGTGCTTCGCCGTTAAACCCTTCTGCACCTAATAAATTTACAATGGCTGCAGGTAAAATATGTTCTGTACAGCCTAAGGGATAATTAAGCATAATGCGCCACAACATATCAAACTGGCTGCTGTAATTGGCTTCAATAGTATGATGGCCGCTGTTATGCACTCTTGGCGCAGTTTCGTTTACCAAAACATTATTATCAATATCCACAAATAATTCTACTGCAAAAATGCCGGGACTTTTTAAATCTTTTACCACTTTTAATGCAATAGCTTCTGCTTTCCATAAAACTTTTTCGGGTAAATCGGCAGGGCTTATCTGAAACTCAAGCAGGTTCAGGCGCTGATCAAAAACCATATCTACAGTTGGGTACAAAGCATTTTCTCCTTTATCGTTTACAGCAATAATAACAGCAATTTCTTTTTTTATATGCACTAATTTTTCTAAAACCGAAGGTGCATCAAAACCTTTTGCAAAATCGGCAGTTGTTTTCATCAACTCTACACCACGGCCATCATAACCACCCTTACCCACTTTATGAGCAGCAGGTAAAAAATTTTGGTGTTGATTTAATTCATTTTTATTTTGAGTAATTACAAAATCGCTGGTAGGTATTTGATTGTCTTTATAAAATTGCTTTTGTAAAATTTTATTTTTAATAATTTTTAATGCTGATGGTTTGGGATAAACTTTTACGCCTTCGCTTTCTAATTTTTCAAGTGCTTCTTCGTTTACACTTTCTATTTCGATAGTAATGGCATCTAAATTTTTCCCAAAATTATAAACGTCATCAAAATTTGTAATATCTCCTTTTGTAAAATTATGGCAGAGATGAGCAGCGGGGCATGCGTCATCATTTTCCATTATATAAGTTTTAACAGGGTAATTTGCAGCGGCTTGTAAAAGCATTCTGCCCAATTGGCCGCCGCCGAGTATTCCAACTTTAATCATGGCGCAAATATAGAATGTACTGCCTTAAGTGCTTTAAGTTTTGCTATATTTGTATTAAGAAATGCAACCTGATTATCCACATAAAATATTTACCGACAGGCGCAATAACTATTCTTTGTTAATGCTTGCGCTGGCTATGGATACGGTGCTTTAATTTGATATTCTTCTGCAGATTACACTGATACCGCAAAAAAATCAATCTGCGTAATTTGTGCAATCAACGGGTAAATTCCACTCACTTCAAATTAATTACAATGCAAACAACAACAGCACAAACCATAACTGATAATAATACTGTAACAGATTTTTTACCTCTGCAAGGCACCGATTATGTAGAATTTTATGTAGGCAACGCCAAGCAGGCAGCACATTTTTATAAAACTGCTTTTGGGTTTCAAAGCCTGGCATATGCCGGGCCCGAAACTGGTGTAAAAGATAAAGTGAGTTATGTTATCCGCCAGAATAAATTAACTTTTGTTTTAACCACACCTTTAAGAACGGATAATGAAATAGCCAAACATATTTACAAACATGGCGATGGTGTAAAAGTATTGGCTTTAAAAGTAGAAGACGCCACAAGTGCATGGGAAGAAACTACCAAACGTGGTGGCAAATCTTATTTAACCCCAACCACCTTAAAAGATGATAATGGCGAAGTGATACTAAGCGGCATTCATACTTATGGCGAAACGGTACATCTTTTTGTAGAAAGAAAAAATTACACCGGCCCTTTTATGCCCGGCTTTAGAGAATGGAAATCTAATTACAATCCCACTTCAACAGGATTATTATATGTAGACCATTGCGTGGGTAATGTGGGCTGGAACCAGATGAACCCATGGGTAAAATTTTATGAAGAGGTAATGGGCTTTAAAAATATTTTAAGTTTTGATGATAAAGATATTTCTACCGAATACTCTGCATTAATGAGTAAAGTAATGAGTAATGGCAATGGTTTTGTAAAATTCCCTATTAACGAACCCGCCGAAGGAAAAAAGAAAAGCCAGGTAGAAGAATACTTAGATTTTTATAATGGAGAAGGTGTACAGCATGTGGCCATTGCAACAGCAAATATTATTGAAACCGTAACTGAATTGCAAAAGCGTGGAATAGAATTTTTAAAAATTCCCGACAGTTATTACGAAACTGTTTTGAACCGTGTGGGCAAAATTGACGAAGATTTAAAACCATTGAGCGAACTGGGTATTTTAATTGACCGTGATGACGAAGGTTATCTGTTGCAAATATTCAGCAAACCTTTGGAAGACAGGCCTACTTTGTTTTTCGAAATCATTCAGCGTAAAGGGGCAAAAAGTTTTGGTAAAGGAAATTTTAAAGCTTTATTTGAGGCACTGGAAAAAGAGCAGGATTTAAGGGGAAATTTGTAATTATCCTTAGTGAAACTCCCTGTTTTTTCAACATTTCGCTCAACTGTAATTTTTTTAACAAATAAAATTTCAATTTTATTTTTATTTTTACGTTCTTTAAGTGGTAACCCCAATATTTTTAATGAAGTCTTTCTTAAAAAAATTTTTTCTCATTACCGTCCCTGTTTTTTTAGCAGCAGGCACTCTATTCTCACAAACTTCATTTGTTGATTTTCAAAAAGGCTCCGGTAAAGTTTCGGGCATCTTCAATAGCATGGAAGATTCAGTAAGAAAACAATTTGAAGATAAAAAATTAACCTGGCCGCCACAGGCAATGTATGTGCGTTCGTTTAAATACGACAGGCAATTGGAAGTTTGGGTAAAAGGCAATGCAAAAGAATCGTTTAAACTTTTTAAATCTTACAAAGTGTGCATGCAAAGCGGCACTATGGGCCCAAAGCGTATGGAAGGAGATTACCAGGTACCCGAAGGTTTTTATTATATCAACGAGTTTAACCCCAACAGCAATTATCATTTGGCTTTAGGTTTAAATTATCCCAACGCATCAGATAGGATTTTAAGCGATTCTATTCGTCCGGGTAACGCCATTTATATACATGGCAATTGCGTTTCTACAGGCTGCATACCCATCAGCGATATACCGATGGAAGAAGTGTACATTATTGCTACACATGTAAAAACCAACGGACAGGATTTTATTCCCGTGCATGTTTTTCCTGTAAAATATAATGTAAAAAGATCTGCCGATTATCTTGCAGAAACTTTAAAAATAAAACCTGCACTGGTTGGTTTTACCACACAACTAAAAGAAGCCTTTAATTTTTTTGAAGAGAAAAAACAACTGCCTGTTATTTTGGTGAATAAGAAAGGGGAGTATGTGGTGGATTAATTTTTTGATTCTCTGAGCGCCAGTAACTCGGCTGTATTCATTACTCTTTTAAAATTAAGTTTCTTTAATCCTCGGTACAAAATTTTATCCCCGGTCCAAAGTGTCGCTTTTAAAAATTTAGTTAACGCTACAAAATCTGTGTCATCTATATCAATGCCTTTTGTTATTTGTTCCGATGCCAGCCAGGTTTCTGCAGGAATAATTTCTTCGTTTATAAATTTAAGTTTTGAAATAACCAGTGTATAGGATATTTCCAGATTTTCCTGTGTTAATTTTGAAATTTTCTTTAGCCGTTCCCAATGTTTTTGAATTTCATAACGCATATAACTGCAACTGTAAAACTCAAAATCTTTGTCGGAATTAAATAATAAATCTCCAATATTTCCATTTGAGTTTAGTAATGCACTAAAAATAATATTGGTGTCAACAACTATTTTCATTTTACAAGTCTGCTTCTGTTTTTGCTCCACCAGCCTTCTTTAACATCATTAGCCAAAGCGTTAATGTCGGATTGTTTTGCTTTTGATTTAGAAGTAGCTTCTTTATAAGTAAGGTAATCAACTAAACGCTGCAAGCCAGTTGTATCAACGCTGGAGGGAAGCCTGATAATTACTTCTTTTTTTGTTCTTTCAATAACCATATGCTTGTATTTAGTTCAAGTTACGAAATTATTTGTCTTTATTAAGTTTAAGGCTGAGCAATATTATTTTATATCTTTTCAAGCTTTTAATACATCAAGACCTGCACCGTTTCCGTCGTTCTCTGCGTTAGCAAAATTGTTTTATCTTTTGTTAGCTCATCAAATTTTTCTCTGGTATAATGGCGGATGGTTAAAAGCGTTAAATCTTTTTTCACCTGCACATCAAATAATTCGCTGGCGGCTAATGCCAGTCTTTCAATTTTATCAGGCCGGTCATCTAAACAACATAAAATACTTATTGCACCTGTTTGTGTAAGGTTGGGTTTAATTTTTATAGTAGCAAAAAGTTCATATAGATCACTGATACCATTTTCTCCCACAAAAGAAAAATCTTTGCTGCTCAATTCCATTAATACCTGTTTATCTTTTACAACAATTATAGGTGGCAGTTTATGATCTGTTTTATTACTGATAATTGTTCCTGCAAGCTCAGGCTGCAAAAAACATCTTACATGCAAAGGGATATTTTTATTTTGTAAAGGTTTTATTGTTTTAGGGTGAATAACCTGTGCACCGTAATATGCCATTTCAATTACTTCGGTGTAACTTAATGCATCAATAAATGTTGCGTCGGCAAATTGTTTGGGGTCGGCATTCATCACGCCTTCCACATCTTTCCAAATGGTTTGGCTTTCGGCATTTAACAGGTTGGCAAAAATAGCAGCGCTGTAATCGCTGCCTTCTCTTCCTAAAGTAGTACTTTCATTTTCATCGGTAGCACCAATAAATCCCTGGGTAATTACAATATCTACAGTATTGAAAAGCGGTTCAATAATATCGGTAACTTTTTGTTGGGTGTACATCCAGTCAATTGCAGCATCTCTAAAATTATCATCGGTTCTAATAATATCCCTTACGTCAATCCATTTATTTTTTATATTAATTTCATTAAGATAATCACTCATCATGGCGGTACTTAATAATTCGCCGCTGCAAACAATTTGATCGTAATAATAATCGTATTCTCTTACAGCTTTATCATGCAGCAGCCATTCAATTTCTGTAAAAAAATCTTTTAAATGATTTTCGGCCTGCTGCCAGCTTAATGGCGTAAGATATTTAAGTGTATTAAGATGTTGTTCTTTAACCTGCTCAAATAATTTTAAGGCATCATCATTTCTGCCTTCAAAAAAAGCATCCACCACTTTTTCCAGTGCGTTGGTGGTTTTGCCCATGGCAGAAATAATTATTAAAATTTTTTCTCCGCTAAAAGACTGTAAAATTTTACCAACGTTTTGTATTCTTTCTACGCTGTTGATGCTGGCGCCTCCAAATTTAAAAACCTTCATAATCATGTATTAACAGGCAAATGTGCCGATGTGCAAAATTTGAAAAGAAGTGAAAAAAAATAGCAGGTGCTCTTTAATTTGCAAATATACCTATTGCCTGATTTGCGCATTACTTATTATTTTCTTCTTACTTTTGAAATGCAAATCTAATCCCGATTTGTATCGATACAAAATCTACAACCAGAAATAAATATATGGTACCAAACAGACGGATTCAAACACTGGACGAATTTACTATTCAGCAGTTACGTGATTTTCCAAAAGCTACCGGCGAATTATCTAATTTATTAAGAGATATTGGCCTTGCAGCAAAACGTGTAAATGTAGAAGTAAATAAAGCGGGGCTGGTGGATATTTTAGGCGATGCAGGCGAAATGAATATACAGGGCGAGGAAGTAAAAAAATTAGACATTTTTGCCAACAACCAGTTTGTAGGGGTATTGCGCCACGGTATTAGTTGTGCAGGCATTGGCAGCGAAGAACTTGATGATATTGTAATTTTTGATGATGAAGTAAGTAACAACAGTAAATATGTTTGTTTGTTCGATCCGCTGGATGGCAGCAGCAATATTGATGTAAATGTTTCTATCGGTACCATTTTTAGTGTGTACAGGCGTGTGAGCGAATTGGGTAAGCCAGCAACCGAAGCAGATTTTTTACAACAAGGAGTTAAACAGGTTGCAGCAGGGTATATTATTTATGGCTCATCCACCATGATGGTGTATGCAACAAGGCGAGGTGTAAATGGTTTTACATTAGATCAGTCTATCGGAGAATTTACTTTAAGCCATCCAAATATTATTTGCCCGGAAACTGGAAAATTTTATTCTGTAAACCACGGTAACTTTTTTCAGTATGAAGAACCTGTAAAAAAATATATTACCGAATGCCAGAAAAAAACAAAAGATAATGGCGGACCATACACACAACGTTATATTGGCAGCATGGTAGCAGATATACACCGTAATTTAATTAAAGGTGGCATCTTTATGTATCCTGCAGTGTTTGATAAGCCCAAAGGGAAATTACGGGTAATGTACGAGTGCAACCCCTGTGCATTTATTATTGAAGTAGCAGGTGGTAAAGCAACAAATGGAAAGCAACGCATGCTGGAAGTGCAACCTACAGGGCTGCACCAGCGTACACCTTTTTTTGCAGGCAGTAAATTAATGATGGAAGAGTTGGAGGGTTTTATGAAAGCGGATGTATAGAATTACTGATTGGCGAAAATATTTTAGTCTAAAAATAATTTATTAAGAATAACAGCTTTGAGGAATGGTAGAGATTATTGAATACGAAAATAAGTATCAACCCGATTTTTATAAACTGAATATAGCATGGCTCGATAAATATAATCTTACTGAAAGCCATGATTTAATGATTTTAGATAATCCGGAAGATACTATTATTAATAAAGGTGGTTTTATATGGCTGGCTAAAGCGGAGGATAAAATTGTTGGTTCTGCTGCGTTGATAAAAGAAAGCGACGAAATATTTGAATTGGCTAAAATGGCGGTGGCAGATGAATTTAAAGGAAAAGGAATAAGTAAATTATTGATTGAAGTATGTATTGATAAAGCCAAAAAAATTGGCGCAGGTAAACTTGAACTTTTTTCCAATCACCAGTTAATAACTGCTTTAGGGCTGTATCAAAAATATGGCTTCCATCATGTTGCAGTAACCAACTCTCCATTTGAAACAGCAGATGTAAAAATGGAGATGAAATTGTAAATTGCAGTTATGAAAATTATCATCTCAGTAAAAAATTTAAAAAAGAATTACGGCAATTTTGCAGCCGTAAAAGATATTTCCTTTGATGTATATGAAGGAGAAATTTTTGGTTTGCTGGGCCCCAATGGTGCAGGCAAATCTACCACACTTGAAATTATAGAAACCTTAAGAGATAAAACCAGCGGCGAAATAATTGTTGATGGAATAAATTTAGATAAAAACCCCAACGACATAAAAAAAATAATTGGTGTGCAGTTGCAAACATCAGGTTTTTATCCCGGCCTCACTTTAATTGAACTTATACATTTATTTGGCGGCTTATACAATCAGCCGGTAAACCCAACCGAATTATTAAAACTGGTTAATTTAGAAGACAAAGCAAAAAATAAATTTAAAGAATTAAGTGGTGGACAAAAACAACGCTTTTCAATTGCCACCACATTAATTAATAAACCTAAAATTATTTTTTTAGATGAACCTACAACTGGCTTAGATCCGCAGGCAAGAAGAAACTTATGGGATTTAATAATAAATATTAGAGCGCAGGGCACCACCGTTATCATCACCACACATTATATGGACGAAGCCGAACAGCTTTGCGACAGGATTGCCATAATGGATGAAGGCAAAATAATTTCTTTAGATTCGCCTGATAAAATGATTGATGATTTAGTGGCAAGTGGTTTTGAAAAACCCAAACAGGTTAAAGCTGCCAACCTGGAAGATGTTTTTATACATTTAACAGGAAAAGAAATGAGGGATGAGTAACAAGTTGTTTATTTGCACAATTAATTTATAAATAAAAAATAAAAGTAAATGAAGAAGGCATTATTAAGTATGATTTTGATGGCAACATTTTTTTATGCAGCGGCACAAAAGCCTGCCAAAGTAGTGGCAAAACCGGCGGCGGCAAAGCCTGTAGCGGCAAAATCAATATTTAAAAATTTATCTGATAGCTTTAGTTATGCAGCAGGGTACGCAGTTGCTACCAATATGCGTTCGCAAAATATAAAAAGGGTTAATGCCGCCATTATGCAAAGAGCAATTGACGATGTATATAAAAATAAGCAACCCTTAATTGAGCCTGCTAAAATGAATGAGTGTTTGCAAAGGCAATCGCAGGTTTTTGGAGAAGAAAAAATGAAGGAAGATAAATTGAATGAAGGTAAAGTGAAAGAAGTAGCCGCTGTAGAAATTGCAAAAGGCGTTGCTTTTTTAGAAGCTAACAAAAAACGTGCTGGTGTTATTACATTACCTAATGGCCTGCAATACGAAATAATTAAAGGCGCAGACAGCGTAACCGCCAAACCAAAAATTAACGATGCAGTGGTGGTAAATTATATCGGTACTACTGTTGAAGGAATTGAATTTGATAATTCGTATAAACGTGGCCAGCCACTAACCATAGCCGTTACCAGTGTAATAAAAGGCTGGACAGAAATTTTACAATTAATGAGCATAGGAGATAAATGGAAAGTATATATTCCTACAGAGCTTGGTTATTATTTAAATCCCCTTGACCCAAATGCAATACCACCTGGAGCTGCTTTAATTTTTGAAATGTCGTTAGAAGGAATTAAACCAGGCGGTAGTAATTAAAATTAAAAATTGTTTTTCATAAAGAATTCAATAGTTTCAAAAAAAGAACAAGAAGAAAAGCTGGTTAAATGCTGCTATGAATAAATTTATTAGACAAATTAATAATCAACGATGAGCGAAGACTTAAGATACCCCATTGCTAAATACGAAGCAGAACCATTTTCTGATAAACAATTACAGCAGTGGTTACTTGATATTAAAAACTTACCCCAGCATTTAGAAAATGCTATTTTAAATTTAGATGCTGCACAACTAAATACTGTTTACCGGGAAGGAGGTTGGATGGTAAAGCAAGTGGTACATCACGTTGCCGATAGCCACATGAATGCTTATATGCGCTTTAAGTTGGGACTTACAGAAAACAATCCTACCATCAGACCTTATGATGAAGTTGCGTGGGCTGAGTTAAAGGATTCTTTGGAATTGCCCATCAATATTTCACTCACCTTAATTCATGCATTGCATAGCCGCTGGTATCATATTCTTAAAAATTTATCCGAAGCAGATTTACAAAAAACTGTTTTTCACCCCGAACATAAAAAAGAAATGACCTTGTGGTTTTTGCTGGGGATGTACGCATGGCATGGCAGGCACCATGTAGCGCACATTACCAACTTAAGAGAAAGAATGAAATGGAATTAGTTTGATTAGCTAACTGGTTAATTAGTTTATGCACAGCATCCTGCGGATTGGGAAAGCGCTAAACTTCTAAACCTCTAAACCTCTAAACCATTAAACTAATTAACCAATAAACCCCTAGACCAAAAACATGAACTGGAAAAAACTCTCCTCAAAATATTTAAGTAACCACATTTATTTTACTGCAAGAGAGGACCGTTGCGAAAGACCCGACGGGCAAATTGTAGATCCTTATTTTGTGGTGGAAATGCCACCGAGTGTTTGTGCTGTTCCGGTTACAGAAAATAACGAAGTAGTTTTGGTAAGGCAATACCGCCACGCCATTGGCAAAACAATTGTAGAAATTCCCGGCGGATTTATTGATTCAGGCGAAGACGTACAAAAAGCTATTGCAAGAGAATTACTTGAAGAAACGGGCTACGAATTTACCAGCTACGATTATTTAGGAAAAATCGCATCTAACCCTGGCATGATTGACAACTTTACTTATTTGTATTTGGCAAGAGGAGGAAAAAAAATAGCAGCACAACAATTAGATCATAACGAAGAAATAGAATTATTAACCGTGCCTTTAGAAAAATTCAGGCAAATGCTGCAGCAAAACGAAATTGTACAATCGCTGCACATGGCTTGTGCGTTTTATGCTTTTCAAAAAATAGATGGAGAAAAATAAAATTCTCCCTCAGATTACGCAGATATCGCTAATTTAATTTTTCTTTTCTGCGTAATTAGCGAAATCAGCGGGCATATCCACTTCTCCCACCAAAAAAACACTGCCGCAAACAATAATTAAATCTGTTGCTGCAGCATTTTGCTTTGCAGCATCAATGGCCATATTTACATCATCGTAAAAATTTCCTTTTAAATTAAATGCTGCAGCTTTAGTTTGCAATTCTTTTGCTGGTAAAGCCCTTGGTATATGGGCATTGGTAAAATAATATTCGGCATCAGCAGGCAGCAACGATAAAACTTTATCAACTTCTTTATCTTTTACCATACCCAAAACAAAATGATTTTTTATTTGGCCGCTATCGTTTTTTAATTGTTTTAAAATTTGTTTTATACCATCTTCGTTATGCGCCACATCTAAAACTACAGTTGGGTTTTCTGCAATTACATCCCATCGGCCATGTAAACCAGTTATTTTTTTTGTATTAGCTAAAGCAAATTTTTCCGCTTCATTTTTTATAACAAAACCCTGTTGCATTAAAATGCCTTCGGCACATAACACAGCACATAAATTTTTTGTTTGATAAATACCATTAAGATCAAGAGAAAAACTTTCTGTAATGCCAACCTCAATATTGGTTACATCGCAATTTAAAATTTGTGCAGTAGAATTGATATTAGAAACTTTATAATCTTCCTGAGCAAAATAAATTGTGCTGTTGCTTTCTTTAGCTTTGTTTGAAAAAATATTTTTTGTTTCGGTAAGATATTCTCCAATAACTACCGGTACAGTTGGTTTTATTATGCCAGCTTTTTCATGGGCAATTTCTTCTAAAGTGTTACCCAAAATATTCATATGGTCGTAACCAATATTGGTAATAATGGAAAGAATAGGAGTGATGATGTTGGTACTGTCTAACCTGCCGCCAAGGCCTGTTTCAATAATGGCGACATCAACTTTTTGTTTTGCAAAATAGTCAAAAGCCATTGCTACGGTTAATTCAAAAAAAGATGGTTCAATACTTTCAGATAAAGTTTTGTTATGCTCTACAAAATCCACCACAAAATCTTCGTTGATCATTTCGCCATTTATTTTTATTCTTTCTTTAAAATCTTTTAAATGCGGCGAAGTGTATAAACCTGTTTTGTACCCGGCCTGTTGTAAAATTGCTGCCAGCATGTGGCTGGTGCTGCCTTTACCGTTAGTGCCGGCAATATGTATGCTTTTAAATTTTGTTTGTGGATTATCTAATGCATTGCAAAGAGCAATGGTGTTATGTAAATCTTTTTTATAGGCAGCAGCACCAATGCGGCTGAACATGGGTAACTGTTTATAGAGATAGTCAATCGTTTGCTGATAATTCATTTGCGAAAAGCTGTAGAATGGTTAAAGTACAATGGCAAATGTAGGTAAAGCTGAATAATGATTTACAGTTGAAGAGTGCGACGCCAATGAAGTTGAATCAAGGAGTAAATGTTGGTAACAAAAAATTAGTTTTCTTTAAAATAAAAAGTAACTACAACTTGAGATTCATGATCTGATTTATCAAATTGGATATTTGATAACCTGTTCCTTATATCATCTGCATAGACTTTTTCGGTTTTAGTAGAACCCTTTTCAAATCCAATAAAAGTTCCAATACCATTAGGGTTTACTTTTATTTTTGCAAGTATTGTTGCTTTTTGTAGATCACCCGTAAAAGAATAATATTTAATGATTTTCCTATCTCCCCTTACACGGGGAAAGTTATTACCGCCAGTCTTACCACTGGGATCATTGCCGTAACTATCTGGCTTACCATCAGGGCTGCCTGCATCACCCTTGCCGCCAGGTTTATTGCCTTCGTATTTATAGCCATTATCTTCAGTGGCACCATTGCCTGTTCCGTTTTTTGGTCCGTTATAACCGGCAATTTTTGGTTTTTGTGGTTTAGGCACTGCTACAACAACTGGTGCAGGGGTAGTATTTTTTACTGGTTGTGTTGTAGGTTGTTTAGGAATAACAGTTGTTTTAACTGGCTTTTCAGGTTTTACAACAGGTGCTGCCTCTTCATCTTTATTATCGTCCGGTTGTACATCTTGCGCAGGCTCGTCATTTGCAGCAGCGGCTGGTGTTTGCTGTTGCTCCGCAGGTTCGTTACCGGGAGATTTCTCACCTTTAACCAAGGGTTGCACATCTCCAAAGCCTTCATCTAAATTGCCTAAATTAATTTCAATTAAATCTTCTGTAATAGGTGTTGGCGGGGGTAAAATTTTCCATGTCCAGAAAATAGCGATTAATAACAATGCTGCAACTATTACGGTTGTATAAAGAAACGCTTTCCTGTTTTTTTCAGCTTCAAATGTTGCAGACATAGTATTTGTATAATGCATAGTAAAGATATTCAATTTTATATAACGATGCAAAACCGTACCAAATTGAATAAGCGTTGTTAAAAATTTAACAAATTAACAGGGGAATGATAATGCCGTTTCAGATTAAAATGATCAATAAATTGATTTTGTATTCATCCGTGAAAATCTGTGAAAATCCGTGGCAAAAAAAAGCATGGCCAAAGCCATGCAGTAAAAAACTAAAAAGAATTATTCTATTTTAAGAAAATAAAAATCAAACTTAGTTCAACCTCCTCATCATTGAGGCAGAAGTTCTTTGTCTCTTTTGTACATTCCACAAATCTACCACACCAAATGAACGGTTGTTACCTTCGGTTTTTGCATCAACAGCAAGGGTTTCTTTTGTTTCTTTCATTAATTCTTTCAGGTCTTTTTTGTTGATTGGGGCACCTATGCCCACGACATCACTTTTCATATTTCTAGTTTTAAATTACAATTTTATCGCTCAAGTATCAGGCTAAATGGTCTGGTTGGGCGGATTTTCGTTTAACAAACAAGGGTTTTATTTTGCAGTAAATAACGCAGTATTACTGAAATGCGATGCAAATTTACGCCGGCACATTAAATTATTTCATCTAAAATTTTTATTATAACATTATGCCAAAGCAATTTTATTATTTTCATAACTCAATGCAGTATTGTGTTTCAGCATTTTTATTTTATTATAACCAAACTGTAAAATTGAAGCTGATTTTTGTATTAAAGAAATGTTAAAGCAAAAAAACTTGCTGCATCTACCGTTGTACCATTTTTGTAAAAATGATTGTAACATTGCTTTTGTAAATAATTAGAATGAAAACAATAGGACTAATTGGTGGTTTAACCTGGTACTCAACTTTAGATTATTACCGGCTGTTAAACGAATTGATGAATAAAAAATTGGGCGGAGTACATGCAGCAAAAATTATTTTATACTCCGTTGATTTTGCAGAAATAAAAATTTTAACGGAGCAGCAGGATTGGAAAAGTATTGCTGTAATAATTTGCAAAGCAGCAAAATCAATTGAAGTTGCAGGTGCCGATTGTATTTTGATTGGTGCCAACACCATGCATAAAATTGCTGATGAAGTGCAGGCTGTAAATATTCCTGTAATTCATATTGCAACTGCTGTTGCCGAAACAATTAAGAGCGCAGGATTAAAAAAAGTGGCCTTGCTGGGTACAAAATATACGATGCAATTGCATTTTTATAAAAATATACTTGCAGAAAATGGTATTGAAACAATTACGCCGCCTGAAAATGATATCGAATTTATCAATAACTCTATTTATGAAGAGTTTGGTAAAGGGATATTTTTGTCCGAAACCAAAACTGAATATTTAAAAATTATGGAGGAACTGATAAAGCAGGGTGCAGAAGGTTTTATTTTAGGCTGTACCGAAATTCCTATATTAATTAAGCAGGAAGATTGTACAGTTCCTGTGTTTAATACTGGCCTTATTCATGCAATGGCTGCAGTTGATTATGCTTTAGCTTAAAATCTAATGCTTCAAATTTTATATTATAACAGTTTTAACCCGCTGTTAGCATAACTGGCAGTAAATTTGTTAAATACTTTCTTAAAAAAAATTCCATAATGAAAAAATTTACTTTTCTTTTTTTAACTGTTGCAATTGTTTCATTTACAAACGCACAGGGTATTTTAGGTAAAATAAAAAAAGCAACATCCAAAGACAGTAGCGGCAATATACTTTCTGCCATTGGTAAAACCGGTAGCGGCAAAGGGTTGAGTAACGATGAAATTATAAGTGGTTTAAAAGAAGCTTTAAGTATTGGTACTGACAGTGCCGCAAAAAGATTAAATAAAACAGATGGTTTTTTTGCAAATGCGGCATTAAAAATATTAATGCCCGAGGAAGCAAAAAAAGCTGAAGCAACTTTGCGTAAAGCAGGTCTTGGTTCTTTAGCGGACAAAGCAATATTATCTATGAACCGGGCAGCGGAAGATGCGGCGGGAGGCATATCTGCTATTTTTATTGACGCTGTAAAACAAATGACCGTTACCGACGGATTAAAAATATTGAAAGGTGGCGATTTTGCAGCAACCGAATATTTAAAATCTACCACCACTGCAAAACTTACTGAAAAGATGCGGCCGGTAATAGATGCTTCATTAGCAAAAGTAAATGCAACCAATTACTGGAAAGATGTATTTACCACTTACAATAAATTATCTTTTAGCAAAACTCCTGTTAATACAGATCTGTCATCTTATGTTACTGAACGTGCCATGAGCGGCATATTTTTTTCAATAGGTCAGGAGGAACAAAAAATAAGAAAAGATCCTGCAGCACAGGTAACTGCATTATTAAAAAAAGTTTTTGCTAAATAAACTTAAAAATATTTTCGTCTTTATCTAAAATATTTTAATAACACATAAAAAGTCCGGCAATAATTATTATCGCCGGACTTTTTTATGATAGAATTTATCAATCTACTTCCACAATCCTTTTATATATTCGGTAATTTCTGAGCCTTTAGCTTTTGCTAATTTGTCTAATCCGCCTTTTATAGTCGGGTCAACAAAACTTCTAAATTGTTCCGGCACTAAATTTCTAAATTCAATTATTTTATCAATACCTTTTTTTACGTTGGCAATGTTTTGCACTTTTTCAAGATAAGCAGCAAATGTAGCGCTGGCTGCAACTTTTTCCTGACTGGGCGGCGCTTTGTCGTAGCTGTTTGCAATAAAATCAAAATCAGCCTCACTACCCTTACTCATAATAATATCGCTAACTACCACGCCTAAATCACCTTTAGCATCTTTGGTGTATTTTTTTGCCAGTGTGTAAGCATTATCTGGCTCAAGCGCTGCAAGTCCGCCTAATGCAGCACCAGCAACACTGTAAGAAGAGTCGCCAACATTGGCCTTAAACAAATCCAAATATTTTGCATCAGCTTTTGCAGCTAAAAAATCAAGTGCCGCAACTTTTGCTTTTTTATTAGTTTCTGTTTTGCAAATATTTTCAATAGCTGTAACTACCCCTGCATCATTAGCCTGTTTAGATTTTGCTAATTTATTAATAGTGCTGGCACGTATTGGTGCATATTTATCTTTTAATCCATCAGCTAATTTTATCATGCTGTTTTTTGCAAAATAATCTAAAGCTTCGATCCTGTCTAAATACAAAGGCGCATATTTTATTTGGTGAATAAAGTTATCGGCAGTTTTATTATCATTTTTTTCGCACAATAAAATTTTATCTCCATCTACATTTATTAAATCAGGTTTTTGTGTATAGGGGAAAGTAAATGTATCTATCCTGTTTTCAACCCAAACTTTACGTCTTATTTTTTGTGCACCATTATAAATATCAATTGCAATAGGCAACTTGAAAATTTTTCCTGTGTTTTGCGTTTGCTCAATAATTACCGAAACTTTTCCGGCAGCATCATCATATTTGTAATCAATGTTTAACTTGGGGTGCCCGCTGCCAAAATACCATTGGTTCCAGTACCAGTTTAAATCCATTCCGGTAACTTCTTCAAAAGCCAAACGCATTTGGTCCGATTCGCCGGTTTTAAATTTATTGGTATTTAAATAATTATTCAACGATTTAAAAAATGCATCATCACCAACATAATTACGCAGCATATGCAGCACACGTCCGCCTTTTTGATAACTTACCAAATCAAATACATCTTCTTTGTCACTGTACCTGAATCTTACTAAATCTTTTTTTGCTTCATTGGGGTTAGATAAATATTGTCTTAAACCCTGCTGGTTTTCTTCATCACCGGCATCTTTACCATGCTTATATTCCATCCACAGTGTTTGGCTGTAATCTGCCATCGATTCATTAACAGTAATATTGCTCCAGCTTTCTGTTGTTACCAAATCTCCAAACCATTGATGAAATAGTTCATGACAAATAACAGTTTCCCAGCCGTTACCATCAGTAAGTTGTCTTGCATTTTGATAAGCACTTTCCTGATGCAGTGTTGCAGTAGTATTTTCCATAGCACCACTTACATAATCTCTGCCTACAATCTGGTTATATTTTTGCCAGGGATATTCAACACCTAATTTCTCCGAATAAAATTTCATCATCTCTGGTGTGGTGCCAAATACGCCTCTTGCATACGGCGCCTGATCTTTCTCTACGTAATAACTAACCTCTTTGCCTTTGTAGCTGTCTTTAATTATTGCAAAGTCACCTACACCCATAAAAAATAAATAAGGTGCATGGGGTAAATCCATTTTCCAGTAATCGGTACGGGTGCCATCGGCATTTTTCTTTTGGCTTTTTAATAAACCATTACTGAGTGTTACATACTTTGCAGGCACTGTCATGTAAATCTCCTCTGTTGTTTTTTGATTGGGTTTATCTATCGTAGGCATCCATACACTGTTGGCTTCAGTTTCGCCTTGCGTCCAAATTTGAGTTGGTTTATCTTTTTCCTCTCCGGTAGGGTTAATAAAGTATAAGCCTTTAGCATCGTTAATAGCAGCACTGCCTTTAACTTTAACTTCGTTCGGCTTGCTGGTATAATCTATATATACAGTATAATTTTCTCCGCCTTTATATATTTTATCAAGCGTAATTCTCAATTGCCAGCCATCATAAGTATATTTCAAAGGCGATTTGGATGCACCTTTCATCATCGCTATTTCTTTAATGTCCATGCCCTTTGCATCAAGCGTTAAAGAGTCAGTAGCATAAAAGTGTGGTTTTAAAGTAAGCCATTCTTTACCGTACATCCATGCTTTTGCATAGTCAAATTTTACATCAAGTTTGGTATGTACCAGGTCATTTACTCTTGTGCTGGTAGCCCGGTAAATTTTTTTCCAACTGGTATCTTGCGGCGGGGGAGCGTCATCCTGGGCCACCATTACAAAAGGGCTTGCAGCAAGGGCAAGCAAAAAAAGCAATTTTTTCATGTTTTATATTTAGGGTTCAAAAATAAGCGGAGTTTAGTTAAAGTGAAATCAATTTTTATTTAAATGGCAAAAACATAGTATTAATAAGTATTTTTGATGTGGCTTTTGTTTTAGGATTGTTAATTTCAGTGCCATCAACGGCGTTGCAAATACGAAGTTTTAATTTTTTTTATCTCCTGATAATATTTATACAACAAATGAATAGATTTTATAAAAAGTGGCTTTTTCTTTTTTCTTTCTTTTCTTTTTTTATGCTTAGCTCATTTTCTCAGCAAAATCATTTTATTTATTTGCAAACAGAGAATAGGCAGCCCTTTTATGTTAAGCTGGATAAAGAAATATTGAGTTCCTCGGCTTCCGGTTATATTATTATTCCAAAATTGCAGGATGGCACTTATATACTTGCCATTGGCTTTCCAAAAAACGAATGGCCCGAGCAAACTGTTACATGTACTGTAAATAAAAAAGATGCAGGTTATTTATTAAAGAACTTTGGCGATAAAGGATGGGGTATATTCAATTTGCAAACAATGGAAGTGACAACCTCAGGTGTAAAAGCTCTTGAAAATGAAAATTTAGGGGCGGAGGATAAGAGTGATATTTTTTCGAATACATTGTCTAATGTTGTTAACGATCCTTCAATTGCAAGAAAAATAGAAGAAAAATCTGCCGTAAAAGAAGAGGTAAAGCCACCGTTGATTGAAAATAGAACGGAAGTAGTACTGCCCGATACTCCATCAAATAGTGTAATCGCACCGGTAGAAGAAAAGAAGGTAGAAGGTAAACCTGTTATAAAAGAAGAAATAAAACCTGTTGTAGAAATTATTAAAAAAGAAGAACAGATTATTGGATCGTCGCAAGTTAAAAAATTATTTAGTATTAAAAGTTCAGAAGGAACGGATATGGTGTTTGCGGACATTGTGAATGGCGTTGCTGATACTGTAAGGCTTTTTATAGCGGCAGAAAAAAACAATGAAGCCATTCAGCCAGAAAAAAAAATAGTAAAGCCTGCAGCCGACTTACCAAAAAATGAGGAAGCAAAAGTAAAAGTATCAAGTGCAAAAACCACCAAAGCAGACGAACCTAAGTTTATAGATATTGAATTGCCTAATCCAAATATAAAAAAAGATACAGCATTAAAAATATTAGTTCCGGTTGCTGAAGTGAATAAAGCAGAGCAAATACCTGTTTCAGAAAAGCCAAAAGAAAATACCACAAAGCCTGTAATGGTAAATTCTGATTGCAAAAGTTTGGCCACTCAAGACGATTTCCTTAAACTAAGAAAGAAAATGGCTGCAGAAGGTACAGATGAAGAGATGGTTGATATTGCAAAAAAAGTTTTCAGATCAAAATGCTTTACCACAGAACAGATAAAAAATCTCAGCGTTTTATTTTTAAAGGATGATGGGAAATACAAATTTTTTGATGCGGCTTATCCATTTGTGTCCGATTCTAATAATTTTAGTTCTCTAGAAACACAACTAAGCGATGTTTATTTCATAACCCGGTTTAAAGCTATGGTCAATCACTAACTCGATTAATAAGGACTGGTGTATAAATATCATCTCTATAAAAAACTAACACTTGCTTATTTCCGCTATTCAACAATTTTAAACCCTTTAATTACTTCCCACATGCCACGGTATTTTATCGAAGTTTCATATAAGGGTACAAATTATTCAGGGTTTCAAATACAGCAAAACGCTAATTCCATTCAGGCCGAAATAGAAAAAGCGCTCAAAATATTTTATAAAGAAGATTTTAAATTAACCGGGTCTTCACGTACTGATGCAGGGGTACATGCATTGCAAAATTTCTTTCATTTTGATACTGATACGACCTTAAAAAATGACACTTATAATATCAATGCAATTTTGCCCGCCGATATAGTTGTAGAAAGTATCAATAAGGTTGATCATAATGCACATTGCCGTTTCGATGCCATAAGCAGGGAATATCATTATTATATATATCAGCATAAAAACCCGTTTTTACAAGGCAAAGCTTATTACATACCTTATAATTTAGATTTATTATTATTACAAACTGCCGCAGCAGAGATAATGAGTCATAAAGATTTTAGCAGTTTTTCAAAAAGAAACAGCCAGGTGTCATCTTTTTTTTGTGAAATCTATAAAAGCGAGTGGGTATATGAAGGAAATTGTTTGATTTATAAGATTAAAGCGAACAGATTTTTGCGTGGAATGGTAAAAGGTTTGGTAGGAACAATGCTTTTAATGGGTAAAAAGAAAATTAATCTAATTGATTTTAAAGAAATAATTGAATCGAAAGATTGTACAAAAGCAGATTTCTCGGTTTCTGCTGACGGTTTATTTTTATTTAAGGTAGCATTCCCGTAAATAATTTCATCTGATTCAATGTTTTTTCTCCACCTTCTTGATAAAAAAAAGCTCAATACCCAGGGAGAAAATTATACTTATTGTTGGTTGAAATTTCAAAATTCATTTTTTTTTACTAAAAGTAAAAAAAACAAACAAAACTTGTAATGCAGTACAGTAAAGATTTTTAGCATTATTCCCATTGTGATATTGTCACTTGTTAATAACTAATTTTGATATTTATTTTGGTAGTAGTTTAACCACCCTTATCTTTGCCGTCCGCTTTTGAAAAAAGGCATCAGTTCTTAACAAAATTTCACACAAAAAGTATCAAACAAAACCAAATTTAATTTCATCAAAAATGAAATTAAATTTGGTTGTTAAACTCTTCACTCTTACTTTTGCAATCCCAATAAAAAAAGGGCTTTCTTAAAAGTAAAAAAGAAATTAAGTTTAGAAAAATTTGGGTGATAATATAAAGACCCTTACTTTTGCACTCCCAATTAAAAAAGGGGTTAAAGGTAAAGTCAAAAGATCTTTGAAAGTTTGGAAACAACAGCACGAATCCTCGGATTCACAAAAGGTAATGTTAGCGCAAATATTAATTAGAATTTGACGTTATAATTTCGAGAGAAAATACAACAGTCAGATCAAAACTTCTTTACAATGGAGAGTTTGATCCTGGCTCAGGATGAACGCTAGCGGCAGGCTTAATACATGCAAGTCGAGGGGTAGCATGGGTAGCAATACCTGATGACGACCGGCAAACGGGTGCGGAACACGTACGCAACCTTCCCATAACTGGTGAATAGCCTTCCGATAGGGAGATTAATACACCGTAACATAACGAAGAGGCATCTCTTTGTTATTATAGGCTTCGGCCGGTTTTGGATGGGCGTGCGCCTGATTAGGTAGTTGGCGGGGTAACGGCCCACCAAGCCTGCGATCAGTAACTGGTGTGAGAGCACGACCAGTCACACGGGCACTGAGACACGGGCCCGACTCCTACGGGAGGCAGCAGTAAGGAATATTGGTCAATGGACGAAAGTCTGAACCAGCCA